>JADGOJ010000017.1 GCA_017883045.1 Acidimicrobiales bacterium | reverse complement strand
CGATCGCGGCTAAGGGGAGTGCAACAATACGTCGCACACGGCGCCATCGACGTGCACGTACTGTTACACCCTGTGGGGGCAGGGTAGGTGATTCCACGTCAAGACACTACTCAATTTCCGTAGCGAGACCACTCGCAGAAATTGGGAAAGTCCTTACCCCCACTGGCGATGGGGATTGCCGGCACGGCGTGCGCAGTGACGCGTCCAATCGATTGAGCTGAAGCCGCCACGGGGCCGCGACGGGCTACTTGTCGGTGTCGGGAGACTTGGCCTCGGTGGTCTCCGTCGCCTTGGTCGCCGATTCATCGGTCGACTTGGCGGATTTCAAACCCTTTTCGAACTCGGTCTTGGCCGAGCCCAGATTGCGGGCCAGCTTCGGAATGGCGGCGCCACCGAAGACGAGCACCGCGACAACAATGACGACGATCAAGAGATCGGGCCCAAAAATTTCGCCTAAGAACACTGCCTTCTCCTTTGACGTGCCTATCGCCAGAGTAGTGCGCCACGCCCTACCGCCGTGCTGCGCCCCCGTTTCACTTGATCAGTGGGTTCGGCAAGAATGACCGGATGCCGAAAGTGTCGAAGAATACGGTGCGCGACTCGCTCAGCGTCTCGTTGACCGTCGGCGCCTACGGTGTCGCGTTCGGCGCCGCCAGCGTGGCGGCCGGCTTCTCGGTGCTGCAGAGCTGCCTCTTCTCGCTCTTGACCTTCACCGGAGCGAGTCAGTTCGCGGCCGTGGGCGTGGTCGGGTCGGGGGGCGCCGCCATCAGCGCGGTGGCGGCCGCGACGATGCTCGGGACGCGCAACGCCCTCTACGCCATGCAGATGGCGCCGCTGTTGCGCGTAAGGGGCTTGCGTCGAGTGGCGGCGGCGCACCTCACGATCGACGAGTCGACCGGGGTCGCCCTCTCCCAGGCCCCACGGGGGACGGCGGCGATGCGCGCGGGATTCTGGCTCACGGGATCGGGCGTCTATCTCTTCTGGAACGTCTTCACGTTGCTCGGGGCAGTGGGTGCCAAAGCACTGGGCAACCCCGCGTCGTGGGGACTCGATGCGGCGGTGCCCGCGGCGTTCCTCGGCCTCGTCTGGCCCCGGCTCGAGACCACCTTCTTGCGGGTGGTCGCAGCCTCGTCGATGGTCTTCGCACTGGTGATCACGCCGTGGCTGCCGGCCGGGCTCCCGATCATCGCGTCGGCTCTCGTCGCGGTGGCCTTCGGGTGGCGACCACGATGAACTCGGTGACGACGTGGACCGTGCTGATCGCGACCAGCGGGCTGTGCTTCGCCATCAAGATGGTCGGTCACTCGGTACCCGAGCGGTGGCTCGCCCACCCGCGACTGCAGCGCATCAACGCCCTCGTGCCGATAGCGCTGCTGAGCGCGCTCATCGTCGCCCAGGGGTTGGTCGTGCACACGCGCGTGGTGATCGACCATCGGTTGGCCGGCCTCGCGGTGGCGCTCGCCGCGCTCTTCGCGCGCGCGCCGTTCCCCGTGGTCGTCGTCGCCGCGGCGGTCACGTCAGCGATCGTGTACCACCTTCACTAGCCGGCGAGTGCCACGCCCATCACCAGTGCGGCGATGGACGCCAAGGTGCCGACGCCGGCGTAGATCCCTCGGCCACGGGGCGTCGAGGCCCTGGTGTGCAGGTAGGCACCGAGACCCGCCGCGACGACCAGGATCATCTTGATGCCGAAGACCGCATTCCAGCCGTTGGTGGCGACCTTGTGGTCAACCGCGAGGTAGTTCCAGACCCCCGTGGCGATGAGCAGCCAGTAGGCGGGCCAACTGAGGCGACCGAAGGCCTTGGCGACCTGACGCGGAGCGCTGTCGCCGAGACCGCGAACAGTGGGCAGCAGTCCGGCCACCACGAGCTGACCTCCGACCCAGATGGTCGCGGCGAGGACGTGCAACGTGAGTTGAACCACCGCGAGGCCGCTCGCCAGGTGCGGCGGGTCAATTGCCAACAGGTGCATCACTTGCCCTGCCAGTTCGGTTCGCGCTTCTGGGCGAAGGCGGTCGCGCCCTCGAGGGCGTCGGCACTGCGCCCGACCATGCCGAACGCCTCACCGTTGAGGACCCACGAGTCCTTCTCCGACATCTCCCTCGACTTCTTCATCACGTCCTTGGAGGTGCGCACCGCCAGGGGGGCGTTCTTGGCGATGCGTTCGGCCAGAGCGATCGCGGTGTCGAGCACCTGGTCACCAGGGACGACGTGGTTCACGAGCCCGAGTTCGTAGGCGCGCTGGGCGTTGATCGGGTCCGCGGTGAGGGCCATCTCGTAGGCGACGGCGAGGGGCACGAGCTTGGGCAGGCGGATCAGGCCCCCGGCGCCCGCGACGAGTCCGCGCGACGCTTCGGGGATCCCGAACTTGGCGTGGTCGGCCGCGATCACCATGTCGCAGCTGATCATGATCTCGAAGCCACCGGCGAGCGCCGAGCCGTTCGCGGCTGCGATGAGCGGCTTTGGGAAGTCACGTTGGGTGATGCCGCCGAATCCCTTGTCGGTGATCGGGAACTCACCGGCGGCGAACGCCTTCAGGTCCATGCCGGCCGAGAAGGCCTTGTCACCGGCCGCGGTGAGTACCACGACCCACACGTCGTCGTCGGTCTCGCAGTCGTCGAGCGCTTCACCGAGTGCGACGGCGGTGGCGCGGTTGATGGCGTTACGTGCGTCGGGCCGATTGATCGTGACGATCTCGACGTGTCCACGACGCTCGCGCAGTACTTCGTCAGCCATGGGATCTCCTTCGAACGGGCCCGTCGGGCACTGGACCAGACGCTAGTTGAGTTCGTCGCGCATCGGGCGTGCGAAACTGGCGCGGTGGAGCAGCGACCTCGCCTGTACGTGACGCTCGAGGGCTACGCGGTGGAAGGCGGCTTCGACGAGCCCTACGAGCCGGCGACGTGCTACTCGCCGACGATCGCCCTCGGGCGCCACTTCGGACCGGGCGCCGCCGGGGGCCTGTGGAGCGACTACGAGCAGGTGCTCGAGTTCGTGCCCCAACTCGGCTTCGACGGGATCCGGCTCAGCGTCGAGTGGGCCCGCCTCGAGCCCCACCGGGGTCAGTTCGACGTGAGCGCGCTCGAGCGCTACGCGCAGGTCGTGCGACACGCGCAGTCCTTGGACCTCGGCGTCACGGTCGCACTGGTGGACGCGACGTGGCCGGCGTGGCTCGGTCTCGAGGCGTGGCTGTTGCCGTGGGTCGTGCCCCTCGTCCTCGAGCACGCTCGCAGGGTCGTCACCCGCCTCGCCGACACGTCGACCGGTGTCGCGGTCTTCACCGAAGCGCAGGCCCTCGTCGTCGGGGGCTACCTGGAGGGCACCGTGCCACCGTGGCGGCGGGGGGCCCGTGTCGATGCGGCGATGGCCGCCGCACAGATCGATTCGATTCTCGCGGCGCTCGGCGCCGATCCCGTCGTCGGTCCGCGGCTCGTGACCTCATCACGGACCCTCTCGCTCGGCCAGTCGCCTGGGACGATCGCGAGCGCGCGGGCGGCCGCCATCGGTTGCGACGAGTTGTACGCGCGCACGCTGGTGAGAGGCAGCGGGCCGACCCGTGCGCCGGCGGGACTGCTCGTGAAGCGCGACGACCGGTGGCGGGTCGAGGCGTCCGAGGGGCTACTCAGCGCCCTTCGGTGAGTCGTCGTCGTGCTCGGCGAGCCATTCGGCGTCCTCTTGGGCGTCGAGGCGACTGCGACGGAAGTGCATCGTCAGGACCAGTGCGATCACGATGAGCAGCAGCACGATGCCGGCCCAGCTGGCGTACTTCTCGATCTTAGCGAGGGCGTGGCCGGCGAAGTAGCCGAGGAGTGTGAACCCGACGCCCCAGATGATCCCGCCGAGGGCGTTGGCCACGAGGAAGCGGCGGTAGTGCATCTTGCTCATTCCGGCGAGCCCCGGCATGACCGCTCGCAGGAACGCGGTGAACCGCCCGACGAAGACGTAGGTGGGGCCGCGGCGACGCAGCCCCTCGAGTGCCCTTTCGAGCGCGACGCGGCGGTGGCGGATGATGGGCAGCGTCATCAGCTTCTCGCCGTAGCGGTTCCCGATGGCGTAGCCGACCGAATCCCCGACGATGGCCGACACGACGACCAGCACGCAGAGCGCGTCGATGTTGATGTGGCCCTGGCTGGCGACCACGCCGGCGACGATGACCGAGGTCTCGCCCGGAAGCACGAAGCCGATGAAGAGAGCCGCCTCGCCAAAGACCAGCAGGGCCACGAGCGCGAAGACCAGAGGTCCGGGCAGGTGCTTGATCTCGTTGAGGATGTAAGTGACGATCGTGGCGCTTTGCATCCACCCATCATCGTGGATAAATGTTCCGTAAGAGCGCGGTTAACGCCATCGAACGGTATTTTGGCCTGTGGCAGCATGGACGGATGCAGACCGCCTCGTCACGACCCTCACCCCGCGCGCCCTCGCGCCGTCCCGTTCGCGAGCGCCGTCTGCCCTTGGGCGCGCCGGTTCGGGCGTGGGCCCTGGCGGAATGGGCCCTGCTGCCGCTGCGCGTCTTCCTCGGTGCGACGTTCGCCTTCGCGGGCCTGCAGAAGCTCGCGAATCCCAACTTCTTCAATGCTCAAAGCCCGATTTCCATTCAGGCGCAGCTGGTGGCGTCGGCCCGACTGAGTCCGATCCATTCGCTCTTGAGTCATCTCGTGCAGTTCGCCACCCCCCTCGGCATCATCATCTCGTTGTCCGAGCTCGCCATCGGGGTGGGTGCGTTGCTCGGCCTCTGGACCCGGGTCGCGGCGCTCGGCGGCGCGCTGCTGTCGTTCGGTCTCTTCTTGACCGTCAGCTTTCACGCCACGCCGTTCTACACCGGCGCCGACATCGTCTTCTTCTTCGCGTGGATGCCGCTGGCCCTCGCCGGAGGCGGCTCGCGCCTCTCGCTCGACGCGATGATCGCGAACCGCGCCGCGCGCGAACTCGGCGCTCCGGCCCCCGAGCTCGTGGCCATCACGTTCGCCACCGTGCAGGGAGTCTGTGGTCACTTCAACAAGGGCAGGTGCAACGCGCGCCGGGGGATGCCGTGCGAGCAGAGCGTCTGTCCGGTGCTGATCGGCGAGAGGTCGCCGCTGTCGACGCGCGTCTCCATCGACGCGGTCGATCGGCGTGCCGTGGTGCTCGGCTCAGCGACGGCCGCCGCAGTGGGAGTGTCAGCGCTCATCCTGGGTGGTGTGGACGCCGAGGCCGGACGGCTCATCGGTGGCGCGCCCGCACCGAAGAAGTCGACCGGGCAACTCGGTGGCGGTACGACCGTGCCTACCACGGGTTCGACGAACCCGCCGTCGAACTCGCCCACGACCCAGCCCGGCAAGACCGCCGGCACGTTGCTCGGTCCGGCGAAGGACGTGCCCACCGGCAAGGCCGCGACCTTCACCATCCCGTCATCGGGTGATCCGGGCATCGTGGTCCATCCGGCTTCCGGCGGCTACCTCGCCTATGACGCGGTGTGCCCCCACGCCGGGTGCCCGGTCAGCTACTACGCGGCGAACGACCTGCTGGTCTGCCCGTGCCACGGATCGCAGTTCCAGGTGAGCAACGGCGCGGTTTTGAACGGCCCGGCGCCCCACGGCCTGACCAAGCTCAATGTTGTCGAAGGGGCTGACGGTAACCTCTACCTGCAATGAGCAAAGACCGCCGACGAGTGCTCGTCATCGAGGACGACCACGACCTGGCCAGGGCGGTGGCGGACCTGCTGGAGGACGATGGGTTCCTCGTCGAGAAGAGGTTTGACGGTGAGGCCGGTTTCGCCGAGGCGCTGCACGGTAGCTACCAGGTCATCGTGCTCGACGTCATGCTCCCCAAGCGCAACGGTTTCAGCGTCTGTCAGGACCTGCGCGCGGCGGGCGTCGAGACGCCCCTGTTGATGTTGACCGCCAAGGACGGCGAACTGGACGAGGTGGAGGGGCTCGAGGTCGGCGCCGACGACTTCCTGCGCAAGCCCTTCGAGAACTCGATCCTCGTAGCGCGCATCCACGCGCTGCTGCGCCGCCACGAGCGCGGTCGCCCCCAGCGACTGGTCGTCGGTCCGGTGTCGCTCGACCCCCTTCGTCGGAGCATCGTGTCGCACGGTCGCGACGTCACCTTGACCCCGCGCGAGTTCGCGCTGCTGGAGTACTTGATGAGCCACGCCGGTGAATCGCTCGCCAAGATCGAGATCCTGCACGCCGTGTGGGGGACCGACTTCGACGGCGATCCGAACATCGTCGAGGTGTACATCGGCTACCTGCGCCGGAAGATCGACCTCGCACCGTTCCCTTCTGTGATCCGCACGGTGCGGGGTGTGGGCTACTGCGTCAGCGAGGGCTGATGGCCGCCAAGCGCCAGCTCTCGATTCGAGCCCGCCTGACGCTCCTCTTCGAGTTGGCGATCGCCGTGATGCTCGTCTTCACCGCCGTTGCGCTGGTCAGCCTCGTGCATCATTCGCTCGAGACCCAGGCGAGGAACCAGATCGAAGGCGAGATCGTCCGGACCCAAGAGCGCTTCGCGGCCAGCCGTTCGTCGTCGGACCGACTGGTGGTGCTGGCGATGCAGGGCGACGTCGTGCTCCAGGTGACCAATCTCGAGAGCACCAAGGTGTGGGCGGCGAGTTCGGCGATCGCCGAGGCGCCGGTGCTCGCGCACCAGGTGGTCGACCCGCAGTCGGCGAGCGGTCTCGGCGTGAGGATGGTGACGGCGTCGAAGATCCAATCGACGCTGCGCCAGCTCAGCGCGGGCGTGAGCGGACCGATCCAGACCCCTCGCGGACCTGGGCTCGTCTTCGGCTTCGTCTACGGCGGCGGCATCTCGCACAGCGTCAGGGTGCTGCTCATGAGCCTTCTGATCTCCTTTCCGATGCTGCTCTTGCTATCGGGCGGATTCATCTGGCTCGGCATCGGCTTGGCGTTGGCGCCGGTCGAGTCGATCCGGCGTCGAGTCGACGCCATCGCGGCCCAGGACCTCACCCAGAGGGTGCCCTTGACGGGTGGCGACGACGAGATCGCTCGGATGGCCCGAACCGTGAACGCAATGCTCGACCGCCTCGAATCGGCGTCGCAGTTCCAACAGGAGTTCGTCTCCAACGTCAGCCACGAGCTGAGGAGCCCCTTGACGACGCTCCTCGCGACGACCCAACGCGCGGCGAACGATCCCACGAAGGCCAACTGGCCCGAGGTCGTGGACGTCGTGACGCGAGAAGGCCGACGACTCGACGCACTGATCGACGACCTCTTCTGGCTGGCCCGTCACGACGAACGCCAGATCGAGACCCAGCGCACCGACGTCGACCTCGACGACCTGCTCTTCGAGGAGGCCCAGCGCGTGCGCTCGCTCAGCGACCTGAACGTCGACACGGCGGCGGTCCAGCCGACACGGGTCGTCGGTGATCCGGCGATGCTGAAGCGAATGATCCGAAACGTGGTGGACAACGCGATGCGCTACGCCACGAGCGAACTACGCTTCGCCTCGCACTACGACGGTGACGACGCCGTGGTGACGATCGCGGACGATGGTGAGGGGATTGACGTGGAGCAGGGTCCACGCCTGTTCGAGCGCTTCGTGCGGGCCGATCCCGCGAGGAGCCGCCACTCGGGGGGGACCGGGCTCGGTCTGGCGATCGTGGCCGAGATCGTGAGCCACCACGGGGGGACTGCGCGCTTCGTCGAGGTCGACAAGGGCTCGAAGATTGAGCTGCGGGCGCGACGCAACGTTCGAGGTCTCCCGGGCTGACGCGGCGCGGTCAACCTCGTCCCAGTCGAGCCTAGAGTCGACTCATGAATTCCATCGAACTCGCCGACCTGGTCGCCAATCCCATCCAGCACCTCGGCATGGCCTTCTACTTCGATGCGCACACTCGTGATCGAGCGAAGGAGGGCGGCCTCAACAGCTTCGAGTTCTACGGACTCGGACGAGGCGGCACGTTGGGTGACGTCGAGGCGGGCGTGGTGCTGCAGGCCTTCACCTTCTTCCACCCGAGGTCCGTCGAGCGGATGTGGACGGTCGCGCGGACCAAGGCCGGACCGGTGGCGACCGCGCAGGAGTACCTCGAGGCCGCCTTCGAATTCGCCGACCGCACCTTCGGCGGCATCGACGTCGAGGTGCTGCGCGGCTTCGCCCACGCCGCGCACAAGGTGGCCGGCGCCGTCGATCACGGGCACCATCTCCTGGTCGACGGCTACAAGAAGTTCGACGTGCCCACCGACCCGGTGCACGCGGCCTACCTCGGAGCGATTCTGATGCGAGAGCTGCGCGGTTGCGTGCACATCGACGCCATCGACGAGGTGGGCCTCACCCCGCTGCAGGCGGTCTACCTCGAGGACCCGAACCTCTTCAAGCTGCACGGCTACGAAGAGGAGGAGGCCCCGGAGATCACGCCAGAGCTCGTGGCGAAGAAGGCTGAGGCCGAGGTGCTGACGACGGCCAAGATGGCGGCCTACTTCGACGTGCTGAGCGACGCCGAGCGCCAGAGTCTGGCTACCGGTGCCCGGGCGATGTTCGACGCCCTCGGCCAGCCAGTCGCCGTCTCGGGCTAGCCGTCGATGGCCAAGCCGATTCGCCTTCGAATCGGGCGCGGTCCGTTGCTCGCGCTGCTGGTGACGGTGGCGACGGCGGAGATCGTCTGGACGATCTTCCTCGGGATGCGCCTGCCGCGCCGCTACGTCGCCGATCACTGGGACCTCGCCTGGGTCGGGATCGACGTCGCCGAGATCGTGATGATGTTGCTCATGGCGTGGGCGGCGTGGCGCCGACGGGCCCTGTTCATAATGTTCGCCGCCATCTCGGCCACGCTGTTCCTCGTTGACGCGTGGTTCGACTTCACCACCGCACGTCGTGGCGACATCTGGCAGAGCGGACTCGTCGCCGTGGGGTGGGAGGTCCCCTTCGCCTTCGTCCTCTACTGGATCGCCGGCCGAGCGATCCGACGTCTCTGGGGTGTGGCGATCCCCGAGGTCGAGCGCGATCGCACCGCGGTCAGGAAGATCGTCCTTCCACAGCACCCTCGCGACGCCGTTCAGGAGTAGTGCACGCCCTCGAGGTCTAGTAGGAAGCGCTTCACCTGCGCACCACCGCCGTAGCCGCCGAGTCCGCTCGCGGCCACGACCCGGTGGCACGGGAAGATAATCGGCCAGGGGTTGGCGTGGTTGGCGTTGCCAACGGCGCGCATGGCGCGAGGCCGGTTGGTGGCCATTGCGACCTCGCCGTAGGTTCGCACCTCGCCGTAGGGGATGTCGCTCAGCGCGCTCCAGACGTCGCGCT
Source organism: Acidimicrobiales bacterium (assembly GCA_017883045.1). Lineage (GTDB taxonomy): Bacteria > Actinomycetota > Acidimicrobiia > Acidimicrobiales > RAAP-2 > RAAP-2. The sequence goes on along the minus strand of JADGOJ010000017.1, from coordinate 21,358 downwards.
GGAACGGCGTCGCCGCGGTGTCGGCCAGTTTCACGCGAAACGTGCGCCGGGTGCCGTGGAAGTACTCCTCGAGCTGCGCCGCCCCCGCGGCCACGACTCGCGGTGCGACACCCCTCGAGGGCGGCCGCTTTTCGTGGGGCAGGTACACGCGGGTGATCCCCTCGTCGGTCCCTTCGACGCCCCAGATCCCGAGTGGTGAGCGCACGTTGGCGACGAATGGCTTCATGGAGATGTTCTACTCGGACCGGCCACGGTGTCGCAACGGTCGCACGATCGCCGGCACTCGTCGACGCTTCTGGGTGCTCCCACCGCATCGACGTCGCCGCGACTCGGGTCCACGATCATGTCGATCGGCTCGGCGCAGTTGCATTTGGGTCCTAAGGCCCTCAAGTCGTTCCTGACCAGGCTGCTAGAAAAGGGGATATGAAAATTGCGCTCTATAAGGAGTCGCGCACGGGGGAGACACGCGTCGCGCTCACGCCCGACGCCGTGAAGATCCTCGTCAGCGACGGTTGGGAAGTGTTGGTTCAGCGAGGTGCCGGCGAACGTGCTCACTTCACGGACGGGGCCTATCAGGCGGTCGGCGCCTCGGTCGTCGACGATCCGACGGGCGATCTCAATCTGCGGGTCAACCCGCCGACGGTCGGCGAGGCCGCGCGGTTGCCCGAGGGCTCGCTCCACCTCTCGTTCCTTTCGCCCCTGCTGGCCCAGGACATCGTCAAGGTTCTAAACGATCGGCGCATCACGATCCTCTCGTTCGACCTGCTGCCGAGGATCTCTCGCGCGCAGTACATGGACGCCCTCTCGTCCCAGGCGACGGTGTCGGGCTACCGCGCCGCGCTCGCCGGTGCGGCGCACTTCGACCGCTTCTTCCCACTGCTTACCACCGCGGCGGGCACGATCCGTCCGGCGAAGGTCCTCGTCATGGGGGTTGGCGTCGCGGGGCTCCAGGCCATTGCCACCGCCAAGCGCCTGGGCGCGAAGGTTCGCGCCTACGACGTGCGTTCGGCCGCCAAGGAGGAGGCCGAATCGGCCGGAGCGGTCTTCGTCAAGCTCGGCGTCACCGCCGACGCGGCGGGAGGCTACGCGCGCGAACTCACTGACGACGAGCGCACCCAGCAGCAGGCGGCGCTGCTCAGCGAAGTCGCCAACGCGGACATCGTGATCACCACGGCCGCCGTGCCCGGCCGCAAGGCGCCGATCCTCCTGACCGCCGCGATGGTCGAGGCGATGGGCGAGGGTTCGCTCGTCATCGACATGGCCGCCGACGGTGGCGGCAACTGCGAGCTGACCAGGGCGGGCGAAGTGGTCGTCCACCAGGGCGTACGAGTCGTGGGCCTGTCGAACCCGCCCGCGGAGATGGGCGCGAGCTCGAGCTTCATGTTCGCCAACAACGTGTTGAAGTTGCTGGCGCTGTTCGGGTCGAAGGGTCAACTCGCGCCCGACTGGAACGACGAGGTCGTCATCGGCGTGACCGTGGCGCGCGACGGCGCCGTCAATCATGCTCCAACGGCCGAAGCGCTGGGCGTGCCCCACGTGGCCATTACCCCTGAAGTGAAGGAGACCGCCTGATGGGCAACGTCCTGTTGCAGTACGCGACCGTCCTGATCCTGACGGCTTTCGTCGGCACCGAGATCATCGCCAAGGTGCCGAGCATCTTGCACACGCCGCTGATGAGCGGCTCGAACGCCATCCACGGGGTGATCCTCGTGGGTTCGATGCTGATCTTGGGCGAGGCGAACACGAACCTCCAGGAGGTCCTGGGCTTCCTCGCCGTCATCCTCGCCACGCTCAACGTGGTCGGCGGATTCGTCGTGACCGACCGCATGCTCGAGATGTTCAAGCCGAAGACGCAGAAGCCCAAGGGCCCCAAGAATGAAGAGGTGGCTCAGTGAGTCGCGAAACACTTATTGACCTGCTGTACCTGTTCTCGGCGACCACCTTCGTGCTGGCTCTGAAGGGCTTGGGCAGTCCCAAGCACGCGCGCCAGGGCAACATGCTCGCCGCGTTCGGCATGGCCGTGGCGGTCGGCGCGACGTTCTTCAAGTACGTCGACGGCCACTCGCTGCACCACGTCTGGCTGATCCTGCTCGCCATGTTCATCGGCGTGATCGTCGCGGTGCCAACGGCCCGGTACGTGAAGATGACGGCCATGCCCCAGTTGGTGGCGATCTTCAACGGAGTCGGCGGTGGCGCGGCCTCGCTCGTGTCGATCACCGAGTTCGTCCACATCAAGTCGAGCCACCCGGCGACGTACGTCACCCTCGAGGTGCTGCTCGGTGTGCTCATCGGCACGGTCTCGTTCTCCGGCTCGGCGATCGCCTTCGCCAAGCTCCAGGAACTCATGACTGGTCGACCGATCACGTACCCCGGACAGCAGGCCATCAACGGCTTCGTCGGGCTCGTGTCGGCCGCGCTGATCGTGACGATCCTCATCACCTCGTCGACCCCGCTCCTGTGGATCCTGTTGGCCCTTTCGGCGGTGCTCGGCGTGATCTTCGTGCTGCCGATCGGCGGTGCGGACGTGCCGGTGCTGATCTCGCTGCTCAACGCCTTCACCGGACTCGCGGTCGCGGCGTCGGGATTCACCCTGGGCTCGAACCTGCTGATCGTCGCCGGCACGTTGGTGGGCGCCTCGGGTATCTTGCTCACGCGCTTGATGAGCAAGGCCATGGGCCGCAGCCTCTCGAACGTGCTCTTCTCGGCCTTCGGCTCGAACGTCACCGCCAGCGGCGCCACCACCCGCGAGGACGGACGCAGCGTGCGCTCGGGCACCCCCGAGGACATCGCGATCCTCCTCGGCTTCGCCAGTCGTGTCGTCTTCATCCCGGGCTACGGCCTCGCCGTCTCCCAGGGTCAGCACGTGCTGCGCGAACTGGCCGAACTGCTCGAGTCTCGCGGCATCGAGGTGTTCTACGCGATCCACCCCGTGGCCGGTCGCATGCCCGGACACATGAACGTGCTGCTCGCCGAGGCCAACGTCCCCTACGAGCAGCTCGTGGAGATGGACGAGGCGAACTCTGAGCTGCAGACCGCCGACGTCGCCCTCGTCGTCGGGGCCAACGACACGGTGAACCCCGCGGCCAACGACGACCCGGGCTCTCCGATCTACGGCATGCCGATCATCAAGGCCGACCTCGCGGAGAACGTCGTCTTCTTGAAGCGCTCGATGCGTCCCGGCTTCGCCGGCATCGAGAACGAGTTGCTCTACAACCCCAAGACCACCCTGGTCTTCGGTGACGCCAAGGACACGCTCACCAAGATGGTGGCCGCGGTCAAGGCCAGTTAGTCGGTCAGCACGCTCAGCATCGCGATGACGTCGGTGCTGAGCGTGCGCACCGCCGCGGCGTTGGACTGAACCTGCTCGACGCTGGACGCTCCGGCGATGACGCTCGAGACCGCTTCGTGGCTGAGGAGCCACGAGAAGGCGAGCGTCAGGATCGGCACCTCGATCTCGTCGGCGTACTGCAACAGGGCGCCCACGCGGCCCTGGAACTCGTTGCTCAGCCAGTGGACGCTGCGCTCTGGCGGCATCAGGGCGAGGCGCGTCCCTTCGGGGATCGGCTGGCCCGGCAGGAACTTGCCGGTCAGCAGCCCGTTCGCCAGGGGGTAGAAGGGCAGGAAGGCCAGGCCGAGGCGCGAGCACGCCTCGAGCACGCCGTCGTGCTCGGGTTCGCGCGCGAGCAGCGAGTACTGGTTCTGGACCGAGACGAAGCGGGGCCCTTCGCCGGCCGCGGCCCTCGCCTCCTCAAGTTGGGCCACGGTGAGGTTCGAACAGCCGATCTCGCGGACCTTGCCCTCGGCGACCAGCTCGTGCAGGGCGCCCAGGGTGTCGGCGATCGGCACGGTGCTGTCGGGGAAGTGGAGCTGGTAGAGGTCGACGCGATCGGTGCCGAGGCGGCGCAACGAAGCCTCGCAGGCCTGCTTCACGTAGTTCGGATGGGCCCCGAAGTGGGTGTCGTCGATGGGCATGCCGAACTTGGTGGCGATGACCGCCTCGTCGCGCCGCGCCCCCAGGGCGCGGCCGAGGAACTCCTCTGACTTGGTGCCCCCGTAGGTGTCGGCGGTGTCGAAGAAGTTGACGCCCGCCTCGAGTGCGCCGAGCACGACCGCGGACGTGGCGCCCTGGTCCAGTCGAGCGCCGAAGTTGTTGCAGCCGACGCCGACGACCGACACCTCGAGTGAACCGATGGCTCGCTTTTCCATGGGGGACCCTCTCGTGTGGATGTTCCGTAGTGTACGCAGCCACTCACCGGCCCGGCCCGTCCCAACTACGATGTTGGGTGCCGTCACCAAAGGGAGTCCCTGTGAAAGTCATCGTCGATTTCGATCTCTGCACCAGCAACGGAGTCTGCATGGGTATCGCCCCCGAGATCTTCGAGGTTCGCGACGATGGCTACCTCTACATCCTGAACGAGAACCCCGGTCCCGAGTTCGACGAGAAGTTGCGCGAAGCGGTGGCCAGCTGCCCCAACGGCGCCATCTCACTTGAGGAGTAGCCCATGACCGGACCTCGCGTCCGCTTCGCCCCGTCGCCCACCGGCTTCTTCCACGTCGGCTCGGCCCGCACCAGCCTCTTCAACTGGCTCTTCGCGCGCCAGACCGGGGGCACGTTCATCCTGCGCATCGAGGACACGGACACCGAGCGCAACCGCGACGAGTGGCACCGCGGCATCATCGCCGCGATGGCCTGGCTGGGCCTTGACTTCGACGAAGGGCCGTTCCTGCAGAGCGAGTTCCTTTTCGACCACGTCGCGTCCGCCGAGGCCCTCTTCGCCAACGGCTTCCTCTACGCGTGCGACTGCACCCGCGAGCAGATCGACGAGCGGATCAAGGGCAACGCGAAGCCCGGCTACGACGGCCACTGCCGCGAGCGCCACGTGGCGCGATCGGACGCGACGGCGCTGCGCTTCAGAGTGCCCGACACCGGGACCACGGTCGTGCACGACATGATCCGCGGTGACGTCGAGTTCCCCCACGACAGCTACGAGGACTTCATCGTCGTCAAGTCCAGTGGCGCGGTGCTCTACCCCCTCGCCAACGCCGTCGACGACCGCACGATGGAGATCACCCACGTCATCCGCGGTGAGGACCTCCTGCCGACCACGCCCAAGCAGGTGATGATGTGGGAGGCGCTGAACCACTGCCCCGAGGTCACTCCGGTTCCCCATCCGCTCTACGCGCACTTGCCGATGCTCGTGAACGAGCAGCGCAAGAAGCTCTCGAAGCGCAAGGATCCCGTGGCGGTCGAGTCCTACCGCGACCAGGGCTACCTCGCCGACGCGTTCGTGAACTACCTGGCGCTGCTCGGCTGGAGCCCGCGCGGGGACGACGAGATCGTGACGCGCTCGACGTTGGTCGAGCAGTTCCGCCTCGGGGACGTCTCGCACTCGCCGGCCTTCTTCGACGTGAGGAAGCTGACCCACGTCAACGGCGAGTACATCCGCGCTCTGTCGATCGACGAGTTCATCGAGCAGTCCGCGCCCTGGGTGCGTCCGTGGACGACCGGGTGGCGACCTGGCGACCGCGAGGTGCCGTGGACCAAGGAGCAGTTCAGCGAGGAGCTCTTCGCGAAGGTGGCGCCCCTGGTCCAAGAACGGGTGGCGACCCTGGGTGAGATCCCCGCCATGGTGGACTTCTTCTTCCAAGACGAGGTCTCCTTCGACGAAGTCACGTTCGACAAGACGATCGCCAACGACCCGGTCGGCCGGGAGCTGCTGCGCTCGGCCATCACGACGTTCGAGACGGTGCAGTGGCAGGCGTCGGTGCTGCACGAGGCGACCCTGTGGATGGGCGAGGCCCTCGGGATGGCGCTTCGCAAGAGCCAGGCGCCGATACGTTGCGCGGTCACCGGTAGGTCCGTCGGGCCACCGTTGTTCGAGTCGCTCGAACTCCTGGGCCGTGAGGTGACGCTCACCCGACTGCGCGACGCCCTCGCACGCGCGAACGCGTGATCTTCGGTCCGATCAAGCTGGCCTTGCGCATCCTCTGGATGCTGGTCAGCATGGCGGTGCTCTACTTCGCGATCACCTTCGTGCAGATCTGGCTCACGGGCCACGAGCACTCGTCGATGAGCGCCCAGGCCATCCTCGTCTTCGGCACGACCGAGGACAACGGTCGACCGTCACCGGAGTTGCGGGCGCGACTCGACCACGCCCTGGCACTGTGGAACGACCATCGCGCGCAGTGGGTCGCCGTGACCGGCGGCAAGAGACCCGGCGACGTCTTCACCGAGGCCGGTGTCTCGGCGTCATACCTCGAGTCCCACGGCGTGGCGGCGTCGAGCATCCTCCGGGGCTCGGGCAATGACACGTGGCAGAACGTGGCGACGGTGATGGGACAGCTGAAGGACCACCACATCGTGACCGTGCTGACGGTCACCGATCCCTTCCACGAGGACCGGGCCATGGCGATCGCCTCGTCCCAGGGCCTGCGGCCGTATCCGTCACCGGTGGGCAACTCACCGACGGTGAAGCATTCGCTGTGGAAGTACTACGCCAAGGAGACCTTCGAGGTCGGCGTCGGACGGGTCATCGGCTACGGGCGTCTGAGCTCGTGGACGAGCGCGTCGGCGAGCGCCCACCTGCGCGCTGGCAGCTAGTTCTCGTTCTCGGGTAGGATTTCCAAGCCCTTCGGGGGTGGTGTAATTGGCAACACAACTGGTTCTGGTCCAGTTATTCAGGGTTCGAGTCCTTGCCCCCGAGCGAAGTGAGTAGAGCCACCGCGCCCTTTCTCTTTCATGGTCCCATCGTCTAGTGGCCTAGGACATCACCCTCTCAAGGTGGAGGCACGGGTTCGAATCCCGTTGGGACTGCCAGTTGTTCAGTGCTGGAGGTAGGGCACGACGTCGCTCGCCCACGTGAAGTACATCGGTGGCGGCGAGCCGGCGGGCAGTTCCACGAGGTCGGTGAGCGAGCCGGTGCCCTTCGCGATCACGAACCCCGTGCCCATCTCGCACTTCGTGCAGCGCAGCCCGACGCCCGCGTTGTAGCTGCCGTCGGATCCGAGCAGCTGGTCGCGATGCCCCCAGCAACCCGGCGACGACGCCGAGGAGCAGGCCAAGTTCGGGGTGTAGGAACTCCCGCCCCAACCGTCTTGGTACATCCAGGTGTAGTCCGCCTCGAGCGTCGTGAAGCTCATGGCCCAGGTGCCGCCCATGCCGCGCACATGGTGGCGATCGAGTCCGACGGCGAAGCCTGGCGCGAAGTTGGGGTCGACCCGGTGACGCGCCGCCCACTGGGCTTCGTCGGTCAGTGCCCGGTTGAGCCCGAGGTAGGGCGGCAGCCCCCTCGCGGTGCGTTCGAGATCCGCGAGCACGAAGAGCTGCTCGGGGGGCGTGAGTGTGTACCAGTTCGTCGGCAGCACCATGGCGGCGAGGTGCTCGAGTGATCGCGCGACGTTGATGGCGCGCAGCACGAACTGCGTGCAGCCGGGTGCGTTGCTGAAGGCGGGGAACTTCGCACGGACGGCGTTGCCCGAATTGCCCAAGGTCACGCACGGGTTGGCGCAGGGGGCGGCCGCGCCGGTCACGCTGCAGACGCCGCTCGAGAGGTAGTTGGGGTGCGGTGCCAGGTTCGACCGCGGGTTCGACGGAGGTAGGAGGCCCGCGGCCGCGCTCGGAGTGGCGACGCCGACGAGCCCGCCGACGATCAGCGCGACGGCTCCACTCGAGGTCAATGGGCGAATTCGCAACGCTGTACTCCGATGGGTTCGTGGTGCGCGGCTCGATTGGCGTCCTGCGGTGTGCCGCTGCCGCATCAGCCTCCCACGTCGGGCCCGATGGCCGATTCAGTCGCGTCGCCACTCTTTGGTTCGGCCACTGACGGGAAGGGCCCCGCGCGCCCCTCGGTCTCGCCTCGACATCGTCAGCGGGGCCGCGCGGCCGCTCACAGGAGATCGAGAACGGCCGAGAGCGGTTCGTAGCCCGGCGCGGTCCTCGGCCACGGGTGGCCCCCTTCGACGACCGTCGCGATGTCGAGGAGCCGGTAGTCGTGGAAATGGGGGGCCGTGATCTGCAGGCCGAACGGCAGCCCGGTTGGCATCGTGCCGAACGGCACGCTCAGCGCCGGATGGCCGGTGACGTTCTGCATCGCGGTCGAGTAGACCTCCGAAGGCAGGCCGTGAACGTTTGCGTCTGCGCCCAGGCGGCCGTCGGCCAACCAGCCCGAGCTGGCGACCGTCGGCGTCAGCAGCAAACCGTTCTCGCCGAGCAGTTCGTCGAGCGTGCGCACGTACAGGTACCGGCGACGCCTCGCAGCGAGGTACTGCTCCGCGGTGACGCCGAGGCCCGTGGTGAGGAACTCCTGGGTCGCGACGTGGAACTGGTCCATGTGCAGTTGGACCCACTCGCGTCCGAGCGAGGCCACGTGTTCGGCCGTCGTGACGGTGAACCAGTCGAGGTCGGGGTCGCCGTCGGGGAAGAACGTCTCGGGGTCGCGCCACTCGAGCGCAGCGTCCATCAAGCCGGCGAACGCGTGCACCGACTCGTGGAACGCGCTCGCCACGTCATCGGGCAGGGGACCCAGCGGCGACGTGCGCTCCGCGGCGAAGATCTTGATCGGTCGAGCATCGTGTCGGGTCATGTACGCGCCGAGCGCCTTGGGCGGCGACGTGGGATCGCCGGCCACCGGCCCGACCATCACGTCGAAGAGCAGTCGCAGGTCGTCACTCGACGTGGCGAAGGGACCGTCGGTCGAGTAGTCGATCCAGTCGGGCGCCGGCCAACGCCCGATCATGCCGTTGGTCGGTTTGAGGCCCACCAGCCCGCAGAGCGACGCGGGGATGCGGATCGAGCCTCCGCCGTCGGTGGCGGTCGCGACACCGACGAGCCCGGCACTCAGGGCGGCGGCCGATCCGCCACTCGATCCGCCCGGTGAGTAGTCGACATTCCACGGGTTGCGCGTCACCCCGGTCAAGAGGTTGGCGGTGTAGCCCTCGATGGCGAACTCGGGCAGCGTCGACTTGCCGACCACGACGGCCCCGGCGTCAAGCAGTCGTTGGGGCACGACGCCGTTCGAGGTGGCCGGCGCCACGTCGCGCAGGGCCATCGATCCCTTGCGGGTCGGATGGCCCTGCCAGTCCTCGAGATCCTTCACCAAGACGGGTATGCCGGCGAGGGGACCGCGTGGGCGTTCGCCCTCGTCGACGAGGGCAGCGACCTCCCGGGCGTCGTCGAAGGCTTCTTCGGCCAGTACGTTGAGCGTGGGATTGGCCGCGGACAGCCGCTGCACCGAGGCGTTCACCAGCGCGGCGACCGAGAGGTGGCCATCGCGCACGGCCGCCGAGAGTGCGGTGAGCGGACCGGGGGAGGTCGTCATAATCGAGTCATATGACTGCGGGCTCACCGCGATGAGCCTCGAGAGCTGCGCCTTCGCCGGCCCAGGCGATCATGCCGCCTTCGAGGTTCACCGCGTCGAGCCCCTGTTCGATGAGGAACTTGCCCGCCCGCGACGAGCGGACCCCGGAACGGCAGACACAGACGATCAGACGGTCCGTCGCGAACTCCTCGAGGTGATCGGGCACCTCGCTGAGAGCGACGTGCACCGCTTCGGGAGCTCGACCCGCGTCCCATTCGTTGTCCTCCCTGACGTCGAGCAGCAGCGCGCCGTCGCGCAAGAGCTCGAGGGCCTCGGCGACGTTGACGTTGCGCAGTTCCACCATGTGAGCCCCTTCGATGACGGCGTCGGATCGAAACCCGACGCCAGCGAATCTACTCCTAGACTCTTCGCGTGGCCCACAGCGATCTGATTTCCAGCATCTCGACCAACGACCTCGTTCCGCTCCTCGACAGCGATGAGAGGTTGTATCTGCTCGATGTTCGCGAACCCGATGAGGTCGCCGACTGGCAGATTCCCGGAGTGCACAACATCCCCATCGCGAAGCTCGAGTCACGTATGAACGAGGTCCCTCGCGACGCGCACCTGGTCGTCATCTGCGCGGCAGGCAGTCGGGCCCGAGAGGGCGCGCAGATCCTCGCCAGTCATGGGATCGGCAGCGAAGTCCTCGACGGCGGCATGGGCGCGTGGGCCTCGACGTTCGACGCGGTCGCCGGCGACTTCGGCGGTGCGACCGTGGTGCAGTTGCGCCGCCGCGGCAAGGGATGCCTCTCGTACGTCATCGGCGCGGAATCGAACTGCGTCGTGATCGATCCCGCGCTCGACCTCGAGCAGTACCTCGACGTCGCGAAGCGCCACCGCTGGACGATCACCCACGTCCTCGACACCCACTTGCACGCCGACCACATCAGCGGTGCTCGCGCCCTCGTCGCGGAGACGGGCGCCACCTTGCTGTTGAATCCCTCGGACCACTTCGTCTTCGACTTCGAGCCGCTCACCGATGGCCGGAGTGTCTCGCTCGCGACCGGCGTCGAGCTCACCGTCTCGGCGGTCAGCATCCCGGGCCACACCGAAGGATCGACGATGTACGAACTGGGCGTCGCTGCCGTCTTCACCGGCGACACCCTCTTCCTCGAGAGCGTTGGGCGACCTGATCTTGCCGATCAGGCCGAATCCTTCGCCCACAACCTCTATCGCAGCCTGCACGAGCGGGTGCTTGCGCTGAGCGATTCGACGATGGTCTTCCCCGCACACTACGGAGCCGGGGTCGAAGTCCGCGCTGGCCAATTCGTCGCGCGTCCCCTGGGCGAGCTGCGCAGCTCGCTGCCAGCCCTGGTGCTGAGCGAGAACGAGTTCGTGGCGTGGGCGGTGGCCAACGTGAAGGACCGCCCCCCCAACTATCAACACATCGTGCTGATCAATTCGGGGCGCGAGGCATTGGGCGGCAACGTGGCCGATCTGGAGCTAGGACCGAATCGCTGCGCCGTTGCCTGAATGCGCTCGGACCTTCCAAATCCCCTCGTCAGAGTCGTCTGAATCGGGCACCTTCGCCAAGTCCGATGTCCGTTTACCTGACGGGTGACCTGAAGAGCGGAGCGCATCAGCGGACCCACCCTTCGCAAGGTCCTGGGCGGACTGGGCCCCAGCACAACCCGCGCCGACTGCGCCGGGTGAGTCGACCACGTGGTCTGGACCAGAGAGGCTTGCCAACGCCGTCGCCAACGCGGCCACCGCTTCGCGAAGTGGTGGCGACCCTTCAAGAGTCGCCACGCAAGCCCTCATGTCCCGTGCAAGCGGCTCGTGCCAGGACGGTGCCTGTGCCGTATTGAACCAGCCACGACCGGTTGTCTACGTGACGTCGTGAGGTACATCTTCCATCGAGAGCAGGGACAAAACGTTGACGAAGACCCGCTGGATCCCCTGTACCTGAATCACGTTTTTCGTACGGAAGGTCCAGTTACATTCTGGTAACGATTCCGTCCCCGAAGGCCGAACTGGCCCATCTTGGGTGCTTCGGCATCCGAAAGCCCATTGTTTCCTAGTCTTTTGCAGACTTTACGAACGCATTACAGTTGCTCAATTTTCGCCAAATTCCCTTGATTGAGTTCGCAACTGCATCCAGTGCCTACGTATACTTTCGTTTGAGGTATCGACACGTGGCATGGCCACGAGACGTATGTCTCGCGTCGTGTCATTGCTGTGCCGCAGTAAACAGTGAAAACGTGGTCGATACTTTCGGCCCTTTAGAAAGAGAGAAGTGAACATGCAAATCCAGAATCGGATTTCACGAACCTTGACCAGGGTGCTCGCCACTGGCGCGGTCATGGTGGCCGCAGCACTGCCGTTGGCAGTGGCCACCGAAGCCGGAGCAGTGACGCCGGCGTCGAGTTTCCTTCAATTGACCCAAGTTGGCGGCCTCCCGTCGACTCCTGGAGCTGACGGATCAGCCGCCATCCTCGGACAGGGCTGGAGTGGTTCCGCCACGATCAACCTGAACGCTGCTGACACCCTCCTGCTCAACGGCAGCGGGGCGGCACTCGTCAGTTCGACCGCCACCGGCGTGACCTTCGGCGTAGGCACAGAGGGCGCGGGCACCGTGACGTTCACGATGGCCGCCAACGCTACGGCGACGCCTGGCTACGCTTCTGTCACCGTCTTGGACAGTGCAGGATCAGTGACGCTGGCCAACGCCATCTACATTGAAGTCTCTCCGACGATCACTTCGGTCTCTCCGGCCTCCGTTGTGGTGGGTGCGACCGGTGTTCCGGTGACAGTCACCGGCTCCGGGTTCGTTCCCGGCGCGGTCGGCCAGATCATTGGTGCTTCAACCATTGCCGGCCTCGCGTATGCCTCGCCGACGACCATGACCGGCACGATCAATGCCACCGGCGCCGCTTTGGGCTTCTACGCGATCCAGGTCGAGAACGGTGACGGTGGAACGGGCGGTTCGATCTCCGTCGGCGTCACGGTCACTGGCCCGACGATCACGACAGTCAGCCCGGCGTCGCTGGCCGTGCCGGGCACTTCGTCAACCACCACGACCTTGACGATCACGGGCACCGGCTTCCTTGCCGGCGCGTACGTGTCGTTGACCGCCTGTGGCACGCCGACGAGCATGCCTACGGTTGGAACCACGACTTTCGTGAGTTCGACCTCGCTGACGGTTCCTGTGACCGTCGCCTCGACCTTCGCTTGTGGCGCCAACCACTTCGGCCAGCTTGACGTTGTCCTGCACAACGGCGACGGTGCCGTTGTCACGGACACTGGTGGCCTTGGAATCGGTGAGGCCGCGCATGTCACACCGACTGTTACTGGCGTGAGCACGACGTTGCCACTCGCAGTGAACGGCAGTTCGGTCAGCCTCCTCATCACCGGTACGGGCTTCGGCCCCGCTGGCGCTGCTGGGGACACCGCGGCCTTCTTCACCGGCGCTGGAGTTGACGGTCACGTCCTGTGCACCATCCCCACGGTCATCTCGGACACGCAGATGAGCTGCATCGTTACGACGAGCACGGGTTCCTTGACGGGTCCCCACAGCGTCAAGGTGACCACCCCTGGTGGCACCAGTGCCGCATTCGCCAATGCAGTGACGGTGAGTGGAGCGACCATTACGGCTGTCTCCCCCGCGGTTCTGCCAGCGAACTTCAACGGCACGTTGACGGTGACGGGCACGGGCTTCACCTCGGGCGCTGCCACTGCCCTGGCGGTTGGTTCGGTCGGTGGTTCTGCCACTGCTGTTGCCACCTACGTCAGTGCGACGTCCTTTACGGTCGCCTTGACGGGCTCCTCCATCGGAGCTGGTCAGAGCCTGGTCCTCACGCTGACTGACCACAGTGGCAACCCGACGAGCTTCGCCGTTCCAGTTGTGAACGCTCCGACGGTCACGAGCATCTCCTACACGGGCACCACCACTGGTGTCGGTGCGGGCGCCTCGGCGCAGCCAATCGTGGTCAACGGTACGGGCTTCCTGCCCGGCGCGACGGTTACGTTCGCGTCAGCCAGTGGCATCACGGCTACGGTCACCGCAGTCACCCCCATCGCCATCAGCGCGACGGTGAGCGTCCCTGCAGCGGCCGCGGTTACCACCTACCCCGTCACGGTGACCAACACCACGGCGGGTAGCACGGTCACCTGGGCACCTGGGCTGAACGTCCAGGCGTCGCCCGGCGCTACAGTGGCCCCGACATCAGTCTTGGCCGGAGCGACCGCTGCGGCCCTGACGATCACGGGTACGGGCTTCACTTCAGGCACGACGCTCAAGTCGAACTCGCCTCTCGTGACGTTTGGAACGGTCACGGTCGTCTCGGCGACCACGATCACGGTGCCCGTGGCGGTTGCCGTGGTCAACGGTACCGTTCCGGTGGGCATTAGCTTCACCGTGACGAACACCAATGGCGGCACGTCAACCGTTGCCTTGTCGGTCAACCCCGGCATGACGATCACTGGTGTGTACTACGTGCCGACGTTCAGCACGAACTACGAGATCAGCGTCACCGGAACCGGCTTCCAGAATGGTATGACGGCGGCGAGCGCCAACGCGGACTACAAGGTCAGCGTGGCGAATGTCGCTGCCTCGGGCCAGGTCGTAACGCTGTTGGTTACCACCACGGCTAACGCCACGGCCGGTACGTCGAGCGCAGTGACGCTGACCAACCCGGACGGAAGCAAGGCCACGTTCACGTTGAACGGTGGACCGGCGCCAAGCCCCACCCCGAAGCCGAAGCCGAAGATCACCTCGCTTCACGGAAGGGTGCGCCCGACCGGGTACTCGCACATCACGGTATTGGGTGTCGGCTTCTATGGCCAGCCGCGAGTGACCAGTTCGGCGCCAGGTACTCGCGCCGTAGTCTCCAACGACAACGGCAAGGCGATGGTCCTCCATGTGACTCCGAGGCGTGGAACGCGATCTGGTAACTACAGGCTGACGTTCCACTTCGCCCACGGCGAGGTTGTGTCGGCGGTCTACCACCAGCTGTAAGCAAATGAGAGGGCTTCAGGCCCTCAACGCGGGAAGCCCCCTCCGAAAGGAGGGGGCTTCCCGCGTTGGCGCCATGGTCGCCAGTATGGCGAAGCGTCTTGCGAGCGACCGGTGCGTGTTGTCCGAGCGAAGACCGGGCTGCGGTCCCTGGTCCCCGAGCCCTTCCGCACTGTGTGGTCCGCGAAGAAGGGATTCGCTACTTGACGGACCAGGTGGATCCGGCCGGACCGTCCATCACCTCGATGCCTGACCGGACCAAGACGTCACGGATCTGGTCGGCCAGGGCGAAGTCTCGAGCAGCACGGGCCTTCTCCCTCATGTCGAGGAGGCTCGTGACCAGAGGGGCGGGATCTATGAAGTCCTTGCCACCGGCAGTCGCCATGCGCGCCAATCGGGCAAGGGCTTCGACCGCGGCATCACCATCGGTGCCGGCGAGGGCCACGAGCCTGTCGACGTCGTCAGCGTCCGGTGGAGGAGCGACCACCGGGACCTCGTCCACCGGTTGGAACGACCTGATCTCGTCGAGGCCCGTGACCGATCCGTTGGCCAGGACTCGTGTGTCGCCCCGCAGGCGCCAGTAGACGTCTCCCTTGCCAAGCACTGACAAGGTCTGGCCCTCGAGGTCGATGATGGCGGCGGTGTGTTCGTCGATCCCTAGAATCCCCGTGCCCTCTGGGAGCTGGCCCTCGAGTTCGATCAACCGCTGCTCGCCCAGGTAGCAGTACCTGGTGTCGTAGTTGCCACCCTCGGCGTTGTCGTAGTGGGGGATGATCGCTCCACGCAGGCCGGTCATCGCCAGGATGTCGAGCCCGTTGATCCAGTGCGGTGCGGCCCCGACCTTGTAGATCTCGTAGACGGGCACGGTGAGGGCACCCAGCGTGAGCGCGGCCGCCGAGGCGAAGCAGAGAACGCCGCCCTCTCGCAGCGTGGCGTTGAGGCCGTCGGCCAGTCCGATCTGCTCCCACTGTCCGACGGCGTAGCTGGGGCTGCCCGGTCCGGCAAAGACGTAGTTCGCTTCGCGGACCTCTTGGCGGAAGATGGCGCGCTGGACCTCGCTGGACCGCTCGAACGACTCGTAGCGCAGTGGTTTGATGGCGACGCGCAACGAGGTCGCAAAATAGTCGATGATCTTCTCGGTCATCTGGGGCACGTTGGCCTGGAAGCCGTACGGGGTGTCCAGCGAGACCGCTCGCACGTCGGTCAGGCGGCTCAGGAGGTGGCGATGCACCTTGGTCATGCTGGGGGCGATTTCGCCGGATCCGAGTAGTGCGAGGACGCCCAAGGTCACAAGGTGCAGCGTACCGGTTGCCCGTCATCGTCCGGGCGCGCGAGTGGTTAGTTTGGAGGCGTGAACACTGTGATAGTCCGGGTTAAGGAACGCACCAGGGGCAACGTCACGGCGCCGATGGTGGTGTGGTCCCTCGCCATCGCGGTCGTGCTCTTCATGCTCGAGGCCCGCCTCGGCTCGGAGTCGAGCGTGACGTGGGTCGGCATCGGGGCGACGGCGCTGTTCGGTGCCTACCTCGGATGGCACCGCCGAGTGGCGGCGGCCTTCGTCGCGCCCATCGTGAGTTGGCTCGTCGCGTGGTTTCCGCTGGTGGTGGCATCGATGATCCGCGACGGATTCTTCAAGGGCCTTGTCGTCGGGTTGTTCTGGATCACCGTCGGATGGGCCCTGATCGCGATGATGGAGTTCGTCTGGCTCTTCCTCGTCGCCACGCTCGTCCGAATGCTCCGTGGTTCGTCGGGCCCCCGCGACCGAGACGTGATTGTCTTCGGGCCCGATGGCACCGAGCGTTAAGTCCCAATAGGCGCTCTCGGGCCCGCTCTGTTCACCCCGTGGGCGGACTCATGACTTGGCGAATTGACGACTGAGCAGGTCGAGGTTCCTGTGCCAGATCGCTCGCAGGACCGGCTTGGCGGCCGCGGCGCCGAGCGCCCCGGCGAGCCACCAGGGGAATTGGATGGACTCGCGCCACGTGAGTTCAGTGGCGGGTCCCGCTGGCGTGAGGACGAAGCGGCCCTCGCCGGTGATCAGACCGCGGTGGCGCACTCCCATGCTCGTGTTCTCGACCCACTCGGTGATGGTCATCAGGTCCGCGGTGCGAAACGGGCCGACCTTCGTGTCACAGCGAAAGGTCGTGCCGACCCCCTCGCGCTGGTCGTTCGCGAAGGTGATGGCCACGGCGTCGTGCATCCACTCCACGTGGCGCTCGATGTGGCGCAGCTCGGCCCACACGGCGCTCGGCGACGCGTCATAGGTGGCGCGGACCGTTATGGACGTCACGGGTGGTTCACAACGGCACCCAGGCGTCGCCACTCGTCGAGTGGAGGTGCGTTCGAGCCGTCGTCGAGGACCTGCAGGCAGACGTGGTCGGCCCCCGCCGCACGGTGCTCGTCGATCCGCGCGAGGGCCGCGTCCTCGTCGCCGTGCACGACCATCGCGTCGCAGAGTCGCTCGGAGCCGCCACGCACGAAGTCCTCCTCGGCGAAGCCGAGGCGGCGCCAACTGTTCTTGTAGTTGTCGAGGCCGGTGTAGATCTCGAGGTGGGCGTGGGCGCGTCGCAGGAACTCCTCGCGGTCCTGGCCGAGCACGACGGCCTGCTCGACGCCGACGAACTTGTCCCCGACGGCCGCGCGGGCCCGGGCCGTGTGCTCGGGGGTGACGAGGTAGGGGTGGACGCCGTCGCAGAGCGTCGCGCCGAGTTCGAGCATCTTCGGACCGAGGGCCGCGATCACGCGCCCGTAGCGCTGGGTCCCCTCGGGCGCGAACATCGGCACGGCGTCCATCGCGCTGAGGTACGCGCGCATCGCGCTGAGCGGCGTCTGGTAGTCGTGGCCGCGCAGCCGCTCGACGAGCGGCCGGTGGCTGACCCCGAGGCCGAGCAGGAAGCGCTCGTCGAAGGCGGCGTTGAGCGTCCTGGCGGCGTTCGCCGCCGAGACCGCGTCGCGGGCCCAGATGTTGGCGATGCCCGTCGCGATCACCATCGTCGAAGTACGTGACAGCAGCAGTCCGGCGCTGGTGAACGCCTCGCGGCCCCACGCCTCGGGCACCCACATCGCCGCGTAGCCGAGCGATTCGAGTTCCGCCGCGACCTCGCCGCTGCGACCTGCCGTCAATGACTCGTGGGTCGCGGTCCAGATCCCGACCGTGCCGCGCAGCCGTTCGAGCGATTGGGGCCAGGTCGACATGCCCTCAGCCTACGGAATGTGGCACGCTCGCCCTGACAACCGGCAAACTGGACCGATGGCCTACTTCGTCGCGCTGTGCAGCGCTTTCCTCGTGCTTTCGGCCCTGACCGCGCTGCGACCGGGACGACGGGGGCTCTCGGCGGTTGTGGCCTATCCCGTCGGGTGGGCCGCCGGCGAGCTACCGGCCCAGGCGATCGGCATCGAGCTGGCGTTGCTGGGACTGCTCTGGTGGTGGGGCTGGCCGACGACCCACTGGCTGAGCGTGCTCATCGGGGTGCTCGCGGCGGTCGTGTTCGCCGAGAATCTGGCGCTGGTGTTCATCGCGTTCTACTCGCGGCGAATCGTGCGACGCGCGATGGCGACGGCGCCCCTTCGGCCCCTCGACATCCCCCGACCCCGAGACGACGCCTTCGGGTCATGGTGGCGCACGGCGCTGCAGTTCCCGTACCATCCGCGCGACATGCAGCTCGTGCGCAACGTCCCCTACGGCCCCGAGCGGCGCCACCGCCTCGACGTGTGGCGCATGTCGACCACGCCGAAGGGCGCGCCGGTGGTCTTCTACATCCACGGCGGCTCATGGACCTTCGGCGACAAGCGCGAGCAGGGTCGTCCGATGCTGCACGAGTTCGTGCGCCGCGGGTGGGTCGCGGTCGTGATCAACTACCGGCTGGCGCCGCGCTACCCCTGGCCGGCCCAGATCGAGGACTCCACGCGCGCCCTGGGGTGGATCAAGAAGAACATCGCGAGCTACGGGGGCGACCCCGACCGGGTGGTCGTCTCGGGAGGCTCGGCCGGCGGTCACCTGGCGGCGCTCTTGGCGCTGACGGCGAACGACCCGACGTGGCGGCCCCGCGACGTGCGCGGCGTCGAGGACTGGTCGGTGCGCGGCGCCATGCCCTTCTACGGCGTGCTCGAGACGACCGGTGACGAGATCCACTGGCGCGGTCTCGGCTGGGGCCTGTTGCACCTGCTCGAGCACCGCGTCGTGCAGATGCCCTTCGCCGAGAACGAGGCCCTCTACCGCTCCCTCTCGCCCTACGAGCGCATCCACGCCGCGGCCCCGCCATTCCTCGTGGTGCACGGGGTGAACGACACGCTGGTCGACGTCAACGTGGCGCGCGCCTTCGTGCAGCGGTTCCGCGAGGTGGCCCCGGCGCCGATCTACTACGTCGAGCTGCCCTTCACCCAGCACGCCTTCGACATCTCGGCCAGTCCGCGCACGTCGGCGACCACGCGCGCCGCCGTCGCGTTCGCCGACTCCGCGGCCACCCCGCGGCCCCGGTTCACACCGTCACTCGCGCGCAGCTACCAGGTCCCCCCGACCGACCTGGTCGTGAAGTCCTCCTCGGGCGAGTGGGTGGGGGCGTTGGAGGCTGCGCGCGAGCTCGGTCCGTTCACCATCCTGACCTCGGACAACCCCTTCAGCAACCAGCTCGACGAGCGCCAGAACGTCGAGCGACGAAGTGAGCTGCTGGGCGACCTCCAGCGAAGAGGCGTGCGATTGCGTGACGCGATCGGGCGCGACCCGTCGGGTCGCTGGCCCGGCGAGGAGGGTTTCGCGCTCTTCGATCAGAGCGTCGACTTCGCGCGTCACGTCGCGAGGGCCTGGGACCAGTTCGCGATCTACGAGGTGACCACGGAGCAGGTCCTCGTGCGCAGCGTCGCGACGGGTGAAGTACTGGGCTAGTCGCTCGCCAGGGTGACGTCGACCGTGACGTCGTCGCTGTCGCTCGTCGTGAGCCGGCGCACGCCGCCCGCCGCCATCAGGTCGCCTTCCCCCGCGCGCACCGCGGCGAGGAACGTGGGCGGCGCGCTGAGCGCGACGAGCGACGCCTCGGCGCGCTGGGAGACCTTCTGCGTGCTCTTCTCGCGGCGAATGGCCTCGAGGACCTCGCAGACCGGCCGGTAGACCGAACCGGCCTCGGCGACGTCGAGGGTCGGGAGCTCGCCGGTCGTCGGCCACGGGGCCACGTGCACCGACCCCTCGTGCCACCAGTGCCAGACCTCGTCGGTGACGAAGGGCAGGGTGGGGGCGAAGAGCCGCTGGAGGACCGACAGGGTGATGGCGAGCGTGGCCCGTGCCGAGCGCGTGGCCGGGTCCGCGTCCTCGCCGTAGGCGCGGATCTTCACCAGTTCGACGTAGTTGTCGCAGAACGACCAGAAGAACGTCTCGGTTCGCTCGAGGGCGCGGGCGTAGTCGAATTGCCCGAAGCTGGCGGTCGCCTCGGTGACCAGTTGGGCCAGGAGTGCGAGCAGGTCGAGGTCGATCGGCTCGGTGACCTCGCTCGGCCCCGGAATGGCGGAGCCCTCGAGGCGCCCGAGCACGAACTTCGAGGCGTTCAGGATCTTGATAGCGAGGCGCCGGCCGATCTTCATCTGGGCCTCGTCGATCGCGGTGTCCGCCCCGGGGCGGCCACTGGCCGCCCAGTAGCGAAGGGCGTCGGCGCCGTGCTGTTCCAGCAGGGGCATGGGGGTGACGACGTTGCCCGCCGACTTGCTCATCTTCTTGCGGTCCGGGTCGAGCACCCAGCCCGAGATGAGGGCGTTCTTGAACGGCAGGGAGTGGTGCTGGAAGTGGCTGCGCACCACCGTCGAGAACAGCCAGGTGCGGATGATCTCGTGGGCCTGGGGGCGCAGGTCCATCGGGAAGACCCGGTCGAAGAGCTCGGTGCCCCAGTGGCCGGCGATCTGGGGCGTCAGGGAGCTCGTGGCCCAGGTGTCCATGACGTCGGGGTCGCCGACGAAGCCATTGGGCTGGTTGCGCTGCGCGGCGACGTAGCCGCTCGGCACGTCGCTCGACGGGTCGATCGGCAGCGACGAGACGTCAGCGAGGATGGGCCGGTCGAAATCGATCTCTGCGTTGGCGTCGGTCGGATACCAGACGGGGAACGGCACGCCGAAGAACCGCTGGCGCGAGATGTTCCAGTCCTGGTTGAGGCCCTCGACCCACGACCGGAAGCGGTGGCGCATGAAGTCGGGGTGCCAGCGCAGCTCCTCACCGCGCGCCAGCAGTTCGTGGCGGTGCTCGAGGGTCTTGACGAACCACTGGCGTGACGTCACGATCTCGAGGGGCCGTTCCCCCTTCTCGTAGAACTTCACGGGGTGGGTGATCGGGCGCGGGTCACCGATCAGGGCCCCGGTCTCGCGCAGGGCGTCGACGACCGCCGCGCGGGCCTGGTTGACGGTCTTGCCCTCGAGCTGGTGGCGGTAGAACTCCTGGGCCGCGCGTGGATCGCGCGTCGGCCAGCCCTCGTCACCGAATCCGGCGGGCAGGAACCGTCCGTCGCGTCCGATCAGGGCGCGTGTCGGCAGCGACAGTTCGCGCCACCAGGTGACGTCGGTCGTGTCGCCGAACGTGCAGATCATCGCGATGCCCGACCCCTTCTCGGGATCGGCGAGTTCGTGCGCCACGATCGGGACCTCGACGCCGAAGAGCGGCGTGAACACCGTCGTGCCGAAGAGCGTGACGTAGCGCGGGTCGTCGGGGTGCGCGACGAGCGCCACGCAGCTCGCGAGCATCTCGGGCCGGGTGGTCTCGACCTCGATCGAGCCCGCGCCGTCGGCGCGTTCGAAGGCGAGGCGGTGGAAACTGCCCGGGCGTTCGCGGTCCTCGAGCTCTGCTTGGGAGACGGCCGTGCGGAAGTCGACGTCCCACAGCGTCGGGGCCTCGGACGAGTAGACCTCGTCGCGCCCGTGCATCTCGAGGAAGCCGCGCTGGGAGATGGCCTGGGTGCGCCTGGAGATCGTCGAGTACTCGAGGCTCCAGTCGATGCTGATGCCGAGGTGGCGCCACAGGTTCTTGAAGACCTCCTCGTCGGTGGCCGTGAGGAAGTGGCAGAGCTCGACGAAGTTC
>JADGOJ010000002.1 GCA_017883045.1 Acidimicrobiales bacterium | reverse complement strand
GTCGAACGTCGACTCGTTCATCGCCAACCTGCCAGAGATGCTCGGGGCCATGGTGGTCGACCCGCACTGCCTGGTGGCGATCGCGGAGTTCGCGGACGCTCGTTACGTGCAGTTCTGGGTCACGCGTGACGGCACGGTCTTGAGCGAAGTGATCTCGAATCGCCACATTGGCGACGCGGTTGCCCTGAGCGAGGCTGACGAGGTGGCGTTGCGCGAGCAGGGCTGGAGCGAGCCGTCGGCGGGGACCTCTCCCAACTGGTGCTTCGAGTCCAACGACGCCGACGGCCTGATCCGCAGCGTGGCGATGATCCGCCATGCGGTCTTCCACGTCTTGGGCGAGCGGCGCTCGAACCCGGTGTCGATTCGCACGTGGATCGTTCACAACGGCGCCGACGCCTCGGGTGAAAGTGCGCGCGAAGAGTCGCGGGTCCGTTTCCAGCGGGCGCTGCGCGAGATCGAGGACTGGTTGGACCGCGACTGAAAGGGTCCGCTCGTCGACGGGGGTCTCCTTCCTACACTGCACGGGGCGGAGGAGTCACGATGAGCATGCACGGAGGCAGTGGCGCGATGGCGGACGCCGGGCGCTTGGGCATGCGCTCGATGCGCCGGGATCGCCGGATCCTCGAACACCGCATCAAGAAGGGGACGCTGCCGCGGATCCTGGAGTTCGCCAAGCGCTATCGGCCGGTGCTCCTCGTCTTCCTTGCCGCGGTGGTGCTCGACGCCATCGTCAGCTCGATCTCACCGCTGGTGCTGCGTGCCATCATCGACAAGGGGATCATCGGGCATCGTCAGGGTCTCATCATCGAGCTCGCGTTCCTCACGGCCGGCCTCGCGATCGTGGACGCCGTGCTCTCGCTCTTCGAGCGGAGGATCTCGGCGGTGATCGGTGAGGGGTTGATCTACGACCTGCGGGCCAAGGTGTTCAGCCACATCCAGGAGATGCCGATCGCCTTCTTTTCGCGCACCCAGACCGGCGCGCTGATCAGCCGCCTCAACAATGACGTCATCGGGGCCCAGCAGGCCTTCACCGACCTGTTCTCCAACGTCGTGGGCAACGTGATCCTCGTCACCATCATCCTCGCCATCATGTTCTTCTTCTCGTGGCAGATCACTCTGGTGGCGCTGATCCTGCTGCCGGTCTTCCTGATCCCGGCGCGACGAGTCGGAAGGCGCCTGGGCACGCTCTTCCGGCGCGGCATGGAGCTGAACGCCGAGATGAACATGGTGATGACCGAGCGGTTCAACGTGTCGGGCGCGATGCTGGTGAAGCTCTTCGGGCGTCCCGCCGACGAATTGCACTACTTCGAGAGCCGCGCGGGCCAGGTCCGCGACATCGGCGTGCGCCAGGCGACCTACCAGCGCTTCTTCCTCATCGCGCTCTCGCTGACCGCGTCGCTGGCCACGGCCTTCGCTTACGGCTTCGGCGGCGTCGCGGCGCTGCACGGCACCCTCGCGGTCGGCACCGTGGTCGCCCTGACCGCCTACCTGACGAGGCTCTACGGCCCCTTGACCCAGCTGTCGAACCTGAACATCGACTACATGTCGGCGATGGTCAGCTTCGAGCGGCTCTTCGAAGTGCTCGACCTCGAGCCGATGATCAAGCAGAGCCCCGACGCGCGCCTGATCCCCGATGGACCGGCCGAGCTGCGCTTCGACCACGTCGACTTCTCCTATCCCGGTGCCGAGGAGGTCTCACTGGCCTCGCTCGAAGCCGTGGCGCGACTCGACGACACCCCGCGCACCGACGTGCTGCACGACATCTCGTTCTGCGTCGCGCCGGGCACCATGACGGCCCTCGTCGGTCACAGCGGGGCGGGCAAGACGACCATCTCGATGCTGGTGTCGCGCCTCTACGACGTCGACCAGGGGTCGGTCTCCATCAACGGCGTGGACGTACGCGACGCCACGACCGCTTCGCTCAACGCGATGGTCGGCGTCGTCACCCAGGATCCCCACCTCTTCCACGAGACGCTGCGCGCGAACCTGATGTTCGCCAAGCCCGACGCGACGCCCGCTGAGGTCGAAGGGGCACTGCGCGCGGCTCAGATCTGGGACCTCGTCGAGTCGCTGCCCCTCGGACTCGAGACCGTGGTGGGCGAGCGGGGCTACCGGCTCTCGGGCGGCGAGAAGCAGCGCGTGGCGCTCGCGCGGCTCCTGCTGAAGGCGCCGCGCCTCGTGGTGCTCGACGAGGCGACCGCGCACCTCGACGCCGAGAGCGAGGCCGCCGTGCAGCGAGCGCTCGAAGAGACGTTGTCGACGCGCACGTCGCTGGTCATCGCGCACCGGCTCTCGACGATCCGCAACGCGGACCAGATCCTCGTAGTGGAGAACGGCTCGATCGTGCAGCGCGGGACCCACGCCGAGTTGTTGACGGCGGGCGGCGTGTACCACGACCTCTACGAGACCCAGTTCGCCACCCAAGAGCGCTAGCCCATGGCGTGGTAGCCGCCGTCGACGTACACGATCGACGCGGTCGTGGCGCGCATCAGGGGTGACAGCATGGCCATGGCGGTGTCGGCGACGGCGCTGGAGTCGTAGACGTCCCAGCCGAGCGGCGCTCGTTCCCCCCAAGCGTCCTCGAACAGGGCGAAGCCGGGGATCGACTTCGCCGCCACGGTGCGGATGGGACCAGCGGCGAGCATGTTGACGCGAATCTTGTCGGGACCGACCTCGCGCGCGAGGTAGCGCCCGAGCGACTCGAGCCCGGCCTTCATGACCCCCATCCAGTCGTACTGGGGGTAGGAGCGCGATCCGTCGAAGTCCAGCGCGATCACCGAGGCGCCGCCGAACGCGTCGCTCTTTTGCAGCAAGGGCCGGAAGGCCCCGACGAGCGACGCCAGGGAGTAGGTGGAGATCTGCATGGCGAGGGCCACGTCCTCGAAGGGCGCGGTGAACATGCCACTGCCCAGACAGGTCTGGGGCGCGAAGCCAATGGCGTGCACGAGTCCGTCCAGGCGCCCGAAGCGCCGTTCGAGTTCCGCGGCCGCCGCCTCGATCTGGGTGGGATCGGTGACGTCGAGCTCGATGACCTCACCCACGTCGCCGAGCTTGCGGGCGGTACGCCGGGTCAGCGAGGTACCCCGTCCCGCGCCCGACAGGGCGATCGTCGCCCCTTCTTCGAGGGCCCGCTTCGCGATACCGAATGCCAGTGAGTCGTCGGTCAGCACGCCCGTGATGAGGATTCGGTGATCAGTGAGTAGTCCCATCTTGTTAGCGTACTTCTCAACTTCTATTTCTACGAGGACGATGATGGCGACAGTTGGCATTCTGGGCGGCACCGGACCCGCGGGTCGAGGCGTCGCGGTGCGCTTGGCGAGCGCCGGACACGACATCGTGATCGGATCGCGTGACAAGGAGCGCGCCGTCGCCGCGGCGCAGACGTTGAGGCCTCGCGGCAGCGGCGCGATCAGCGGTGGAACCAACGAAGACGCGGCGTCGTGCCATCTCGTGGTCGTGGCGACACCCTGGGACTCGTCGATCGCGACGGTCCGGGTGCTGCGCGAGCAACTCGCGAACAAGACGGTCGTGTCGATGGTGAACGCGTTGGCGCGCGAGGGCCGAGAGATGGTGCCGGTCTACCCACCGCGCGGGTCGATGGCGGCCCAGATCGCCTTCGCCCTGCCCGACAGCGCGATCGTCGGGGCGTTCCACCACCTGCCGGCCGCGCAGATGGAAGACCTCGACAGTGGTCTCGACGCCGACGTGCTCGTCTTCTCGGACGACGACGCGGCGCGCCGTCAGGTCGCCGACCTCGTCGACGAGATGCCGGGGTTGCGCGCGGTCATCGCCGGCTCGATGTCGCTCGCCAGTCCGATCGAGGCGTTCACCGCGGTGTGCATCTCGGTCAACATCCGCCACAAGGCCCACAGCTACGTGAAGTTGGCGGGGCTGTAGCAACGATGCGGCTCTACGACACGGCGCGCGAAGGGGTCTTCGCGCTCGACGCCGGCCCCGTGGTGACGATGTACAGCTGCGGCATCACGCCCTACGACGCCGCGCACCTCGGCCACGCGTACGTGTACCTGACGTTCGACGTGCTTCAGCGCCGGCTGCGCGACGCCGGTCACGAGACGCGCTGCGTGCGCAACGTCACCGACGTCGACGACGACATGCTGCGCAAGGCCCGCGAACTCGGCGTCAACTACCTGGACCTCGCGGCCCAGGAGATGGCCAAGTTCGAGCGCGACATGGCGCTCATCAATCTGCTGCCGGTCTACTCCGAGCCTCGCGCCACCGGCGCGATCCCCGAGATCCTCACGCTGATCGGCCAGACGTTCGACCAGGGGCTCGCCTACGAGGTGGACGGCTTCGTGTACTTCGAGGTCTCGAAGTTCCCGCGCTTTGGCCAGGTGAGCCACGCCAGTCGCGAGTTCATGCTCCAGCTCGCCGCCGACCACGGCGGGCGCCCTGACGACCCCAACAAACGCGACCCCCTCGACTTCGTCCTCTGGCAGCCGTCGCTTGACGACGAGCCGGCGTGGGAGTCGCGCTGGGGCGCCGGTCGGCCGGGGTGGCACATCGAGTGCTCGGCGCTGGCGCTTCGCGAACTGGGCGAGACGCTCGACGTGCACGGCGGCGGCCGCGACCTGGCTTTTCCTCACCACGAGTGCGAAGCGGCCCAGAGCGAGTCGGTCACCGGGGCGCCGTTCGTCAAGCACTGGATGCACGTCGGACTGGTCGGGCTCGACAACACCAAGATGTCCAAGTCGCTCGGCAACCTCGTCTTCGTGGACGAGCTCGCCAAGCGCGCCGAGCCGGCCGCCGTTCGCCTGGCCCTGCTCGACCAGCACTACCGCGCCGATTGGGAGTGGCGTGACGAGTTGCTCTCGCTGGCCCAGTCGCGACTGGCGACCTGGCGCTCGACGCTGACGACGGGTCGTGCGAGTTCGGTGCTCGACGACGTGCGCGCCGCCCTCGACGACGACCTCAACTGTCCCGCCGCACTCCGTGCGATGGACGACGCGGCCCTCGCGGGCTACAACGTCGCTCTCGGCGCTGCACTGTTGGGCATTAACCTGTAGAGAACGAAAGGCCACGATGTCCGACCTCGAAGTCCTGCTGCCTGACGGCAGCAGACGCGTCCTGCCCGAAGGCTCGACGGCGCTCGACCTCGCCAGCGCCATCGGCAAGCGGCTCGCCAAGGACGCCCTCGCCGCCGAGGTGAACGGCCAGTTGGCCGACCTCAGCGCGACCTTGCCCGCCGGCGCCACGGTCGCCATCGTGACCCCGACGAGCGACAAGGGTCGCGAGGTGCTGCGCCACTCGACCGCCCACGTCATGGCCCAGGCGGTCACCCGGCTGTGGCCCGGGGCGCACTACGCCATCGGTCCCGCGATCCGCGACGGTTTCTACTACGACTTCGAACTGCCCGGCGGCGACCACTTCAGCGACGACGACCTCGAGAGGATCGAAGCGGAGATGCGCGCCATCATCGCCGAGGACCAGCCGTTCACGCGGTCCGAGTATTCGATCGAGGAGGGCCTCGAGCTGTTCTTCGACCAGCCCTTCAAGGTCGAGATCATCAACGCCGTCGCCCAAGGAGCCAGCGAGGAGGACCT
Organism: Acidimicrobiales bacterium; assembly: GCA_017883045.1. Classification (GTDB taxonomy): domain Bacteria; phylum Actinomycetota; class Acidimicrobiia; order Acidimicrobiales; family RAAP-2; genus RAAP-2. The sequence continues at coordinate 66,730 of JADGOJ010000002.1, read as the reverse complement.
CGCCGAGGTCGCCAGCGCCTCGGTGGTGTCGACCTACTCGAACACGCCGGCGTTCCGCGACCTCTGTCGTGGTCCCCACGTCCCGTCGACGGCGCGACTCGGTCACTTCAAGTTGATGCGCGTCGCCGGCGCCTACTGGCGCGGCGACGAGAGGCGGCCCCAGCTCCAGCGCATTTACGGCACGGCCTGGGAATCCGAGGCGGCGCTCGCGGCGCACCTCGAACAGCTCGTCGAAGCCGAGAAGCGCGACCATCGGCGCCTCGGCCAAGAGCTCGACCTCTTCTCTTTCCCGACCGAGATCGGCCCGGGCCTCGCAGTGTTCCACCCCAAGGGTGGCACGATGCGCCGGATCATGGAGGACTACTCGCGCAACCGCCACGTGCACGGCGGCTACCAGTTCGTCAACACCCCGCACATCGCCAAGGAGGAGCTGTTCCAGACCTCGGGGCACCTGCAGTGGTTCGCCGATGGCATGTACCCGCCGATGGAACTCGACGACGGGCAGAACTACTACCTGAAGCCGATGAACTGCCCGTTCCACGTGCTCATCTTCAAGTCGCGCCAGCGCAGCTACCGCGAACTACCGCTTCGCTTCTTCGAGTTCGGCTCGGTCTACCGCTACGAGAAGTCGGGCGTCGTCCAGGGGCTCACCCGCGTGCGCGGCATGACCCAGGACGACGCGCACATCTTCTGCACCCGCGAACAGATGTCCGACGAGCTCGCGAGCCTGTTGAAGTTCGTGCTGGACCTGCTGCGCGACTTCGGCCTCAACGACTTCTATCTGGAACTCTCCACTCGGCCCGAGGGCAAGGCCGTCGGCTCGGACCGGGAGTGGCAGGAGGCGGAGACCACGCTCTCGAAGGTCGCCACCGACGCCGGGCTCGAACTCGTGCTCGACGAAGGCGGTGGCGCGTTCTACGGGCCGAAGATCTCGGTGCAGGCCCGTGACGCGATCGGGCGCACCCATCAGATGTCGACGATCCAGCTGGACTTCCAGACCCCCCAGCGCTTCGACGCCAACTACATCGGCTCGGACAACGCCCGCCACCAGCCGATCATGATCCACCGCGCCCTGTTCGGTTCGGTCGAGCGCTTCATGGCCGTGCTGATCGAGCACTACGCCGGCAACATGCCCACGTGGCTGAGCCCCGAGCAGGTGCGCGTGCTCGGGGTTCGCAACGACCACGACGCCTACGCGCTCGAGGTCGCCTCGGCGCTCCACCTCGACGAGGTGCGCGTGGAGGTCGAGGAGGCGAGCGAACCGCTGGGCTCGCGCATCCGCAAGGCGAAGATGGAGAAGATCCCCTACATCCTCGTGGTCGGTGACGACGACGTGGCCAACGGCACCCTCGGCATCAACGCGCGTGGATCGAACGCCCCCGAGCGCGGGGTGACGCTCGAAGAGTTCCGCGGTCGCCTCGCCAAGGAGATAGCCGAGCACGGATCGCCCGAGGCCCTCTAGTGGCGCTCGAGCGCTTCTCGGCGGCGTGGCGCGAGGACTACGTCGCGAGCGTGAGCGCGAGCCTCAATGCCGACGACCTCGGTGAATGCGTCTTCTGCGCGCTCGCCGAGCAGCCGGTCGACGAGAGCACCGGGGTGCTCGCGCGCACCGAGCTGAACTACGTCGTGCTGAACGCCTTCCCCTACGGGTCGGGCCACCTGCTCGTGCTGCCGCGTCGCCACGTCGCGTCGCTCCAAGAGCTCAGCGACGCCGAGTACGAGGACTTCTTCCTCCTGTTGCGCTCGACGGTGGTGGCGATCGAGAAGGCCTACGGTCCCGACGGGCTGAACGTCGGGATGAACCTCGGCCAGGCGGCGGGCGCGGGCATCCCCAAGCATCTGCACGGACACGTGTTGCCGCGCTGGAACGGGGACACGAACTTCATGACGACGATCGGCGAGACCAGGGTGCTGCCCGAATCCCTGCAATCAACGTGGCAAAAGGTCCATGCGCAGCTCTAGGTCCGGCTCGGACCGAGCCGTTCGTTAGACTTTGGCCTGAAGATCCGGAGGATCGATGCTCGACGGAAACTTTAGGAAGTCGGTGGAGACGGTCACCCTGCCGGCTGGTCGCTGGCTCGTGCGGATCGGATTCTCCGCCGACGTGCTGACGACGTCGGGCCTGGTGTTCTCCTGTGCGACGGCGTGGGCGATCGCCACGGGCCACCACTGGGTCGCGGTCATCCTCTTGACGCTGACGGGTTTTCACGACCTCTTCGACGGACCGGTCGCCAAGGCGTCCAAGCGGGCCAGCCAGCGCGGCAGCTTCTTCGACTCGGTCGTGGACCGCATCACCGATTCGATGCTGCTCGGCGGCGTCGCCTACTACCTGACCGCGCACCACCACGGACAATTGGTGCTGCTGCCCTTCGCGATCCTCACGACGACCTTCATGATCTCCTACCAGCGCTCGAAGGCCGAGAGCCTCGGGCTCGCGGCCAAGGGCGGCCTGATGGAACGGGCCGAGCGGATGATCCTGCTCGGCGTGGGCCTGCTCGCCAAGCCCATCTTCATCCCGATCCTCTGGGTGATGCTGGCCCTGACCGCCATGACCGCGATGGGACGTTTCTGGCGTGTGTGGCAGATCGCGGCGAGCCCCGAGCCTCCGATGATCCAGCCCGGACGGATCCATCACCACAGCCGAGGACTGCGTCGAGGGGTCAGCCGCACCTCACGCCGCTAACCGTGGCCACCAAGGTTCGCGTCGCGCTCTTCAAGTCGATGGGCGCCGTGATGGAGGCGCTGCCCGAACGCGTCGACGTCGGGGTCGCCAGCGCGGTCGCCTCCGCCTTCGGTCGACGGAGCAAGAAGGCCAGAGCGCACCTGGCTCGCAACCTCGCCCACGCGCTTCGCCCGGTCGGCGGCGACGTCGACCAAGGGGTGCTCGACCGGTTCACCGAACGCGCCTTCGCGAGCTACGGCCAGTACTGGGCCGAGGGGGCCAAGCTGCCCGGCCTCGAGCCCGCCCAGGTCTTCGCGCGCTTTCGCATCGGCGAGGGCCTCGAGCACCTCTACGCCGCCAAGGAGAAGGGGCTCGGCACCGTCATCGCCCTGCCGCACATCGGCAGCTGGGAGTGGGGCGGATCGTTCTTGAACTCACTGGGCCTCGGCATGACCGCCGTCGCCGAAGACCTCGAGCCGCCCGAGCTGTTCGCGTGGTTCAAGCAGAAGCGCGAGTCGATCGGCATCCGCATCGAGCCGCTCGACGAGCACGCCGGCACGGTGCTCTTGCAGACCCTGAAGGACGGGGGAGTGGTTGGTCTGCTCTGCGACCGCGACATCCAGGGCAACGGCGTCGAGGTCGAGTTCTTCGGCGAGCGCGCGAAGATCCCCGCCGGACCCGCGACGCTGGCGTTGCGCACCGGCGCGACGCTCGTCGCGGCCGCCTGCTACTCCGGTCCGGGCCGCGACCACTTCGCGGTGATCACGCCGCCGATACCGGCCGAACGCACCGGACGCCTGCGCGACGACGTCACGCGCGTGACCCAGCTGGTCGCCCACGAGCTCGAGGGCCTGATCCGGCGCGCCCCCGAGCAGTGGCACGTGCTTCAGCCCCGCTTCGAGGGGCCCTAGGCGATGCGCGTCGCGCTCGTCAGTCCGTACGCGCTGAGTGTCTTTGGCGGCGTGCAGGAGCAGACGCTCGCGATGAGCCGCGAACTCGCCCGACGCGGCCATGAGGTGCTGATCGTCGCGCCCGACGGCCACGACCACGCCACCTACGACACCCCCGCCACGGTCGAGCGCTTCGGACGCCTGTGGTCGCTGCCGGCGAACGGATCCCGGGCGCCGCTCACCCTCTCGCCCCTCGCGACGCGCCGGGCCTGGTTCGCGGTCGAGCGCTTCAAGCCCAACGTGGTCCACTTCCACGAGCCGTTCGCCCCACTGATCGGCTGGGGGGTGCTGCGCACCCACCGCGCCGCGGCGGTCGGCACCTTCCATCGCAGCGGCGCCGGGCCGGCTCTTCGGCTCACCAAGCCGCTGCTGCGCGCGCTGGCGCGCGACATCGACGTCGCGGTCGCCGTAAGCGAACCGGCCGCGAGGACCGTCCAGGCCGCCTGTGGAATCGATCCCGAGGTGCTGTTCAACGGCTTCGAGACCGAGCGGTTCGTCGCGACCGCGCGCGAACGGACCGACGAGGTCCTGCTGATGACCGTCGGACGCCTCGAAGACCGCAAGGGCACCGCGCACGCGATCCGCGCCGTTCGCGCGCACAACGCGAAGGGCGCCCGCCAGTGGCGACTGGTCGTCATCGGCGACGGACCCCAGCGCGCGATGCTCGAGGCGCTCGCCGCGCACGATGACATGATCGTCTTCTTCGGCGCCGCGAGCGACGACGTGAAGCGCCAGTGGTATCGGCGCGCGAGCGCAGTGGTCGCGCCGGCGCTACGCGGTGAGAGCTTCGGGCTGGTGCTGCTCGAGGCCATGGCGAGCGAGACCCTGGTGGTGGCGAGCGACATCACCGGCTACCGCGAGGCCGCGGGCGGCCACGCGACGCTGTTCCAGCCGGGCGACGACCTGAGCCTCGAACGAGCCGTCGAGGACGCGCTGTCGAGTGAGACGCCCGCGTCGATCGGCGCCGCGAGAGAGTACGCGCAGCGCTGGTCGATGGCGTCGTTGATGGACTCGTACGAGCCGCTCTACGCCAAGGCCCGCGAGCGATTCGAGTCTGGCAAGTAGCCTTGCTCCGTGGCAACTAAGCAGCGTTCGCGTTCACGCAGGTCGAGTCCGTCGAGGGATCGCACGCCGCGCTACGTCGCGCCGGTGCTCGATCCGACCTGGCAGAGCCCTTACGCGCCCTCCGGTGCCGAGAAGCACGCCAACCAACGCGCGGTGCGGGCCTTCGCGCTGCGCCGCAAGCTCCCCCAGACCATCGTCGTGGGCGTGGTGGCGCTGGCGCTCGTCGTCGGCGTCGTCGTCGCGTGGTGGCTGCCGATCATCGGGGTCGCGGTAGCGGCCCTCGACGCGTGGGACCTGCGCCGTTCGCTCGTGCGCTACGACCAGCGCGGGACGCTGCTCGGGAACCTCATGATCGAGCAGTTCAAGACCGGCGGCAGTCCGAGTGACCGCCTGCGGCTGTCGACGGTGCTCGACCGGCTCGCCGCGACCTTCGGCGTCGACAACGTCACGACGTACATCGTGGACGACCCCGGTTACAACGCCGCGCTCGTTCCCAACGGCACTGGATTCTCCCTCTTCGTGACCAGCGCCCTCATGCGCGACTTCGAACTCATCGAGCTCGAGGGCGTCGTGGCCCACTGCCTCGCGCGCCAGCGCCTCGGCCTGCTGACGCGCGAGAGCGCGTCGGCCTTGTCGAGCCTCAGCGACGATGCCCGGCGCGAGCTTGCGGGCCCGGGCTTGGCCTATCGTGCCGACGAGGTCGCCGCGGCCGCTATCCGCTACCCGCTCGGCATCGCCGGAGCGCTTCGCAAGTGCGAGCGCCACCTGACGCCGTCGACCTCGTTCTTCGTCACGCCGACCTACGCCCAGTGGCGCTGGATCTGGTTCAACATCTGGAGCGACCGCCGTGACTCGGACCTCAGCGACCTCGACGACGTCGAGCTTCGCGCCCGGGCCCTCGAGGAGTGGTAGAGCCCCTCGCCAGTTAGGCTGAAGGGATGAATTCTCCGCACGACCCCTCAACCATAGGTTCGGCGCTGGTCAAGCGCGGACTCGCCGACATGCTGCGCGGCGGCGTCATCATGGACGTCGTCAACCCCGAGCAGGCCAAGATCGCCGAGGACGCCGGCGCGGTCGCGGTGATGGCCCTCGAACGGGTGCCCTCGGACATCCGCCGTGACGGCGGCGTCGCACGCATGAGCGACCCCCAGATGATCCGGGAGATCCAGGCGACCGTGACGATCCCGGTGATGGCCAAGGCCCGCATCGGGCACTTCGCCGAGGCCCAGGTCCTCCAGTCTCTCGACGTCGACTACATCGACGAGTCCGAGGTGCTGACCCCGGCCGACGAGGAGAACCACATCGACAAGTGGGCCTTCACGGTCCCCTTCGTGTGCGGCGCGACCAACCTCGGCGAGGCCCTGCGGCGCATCGGCGAGGGCGCCTGCCTGATTCGCTCCAAGGGCGAGGCGGGCACCGGCAACGTGGTCGAGGCCGTGCGCCACCTGCGTACCATCAACGCCCAGATGCGTCGACTGACGAGCGCCGACGACGCCGAGCTGTTCGCCCTCGCGAAGGACCTGCAGGCGCCCCTGGCGCTCGTCCAAGAGGTCGCCCGCACGGGCGCGCTGCCCGTGCCGCTGTTCTGCGCGGGGGGCATCTCGACCCCCTCGGACGCGTCGCTCGTGCTGCAGTTGGGCGCCGAGGCGGTCTTCGTGGGCTCGGGGATCTTCAAGAGCGACGATCCGGTTCGCATGGCCCAGGCCATCGTCGAAGCGACCACGCACTACCTTGACGCTGGCGTGGTGGCGAAGGTCTCCACGGGGCTCGGAGCGGCGATGAAGGGCATCGAGACCGCATCGCTCGAGCAGCGTCTGGCCGAGCGCGGTTGGTAGTGCCACGCGTTGGTGTGCTCGCCCTGCAGGGCGACGTGCGCGAACATTCCGCGATGCTCGCAGAGGTCGGCGCCGAGGTGGTGGCCGTTCGCCAGGTCGAGCACCTCGACGGCCTCGACGGACTGGTGCTGCCCGGGGGCGAATCCACGGCGATCGCCCGTCTCATGGCGACCTCGGGCATCCGCCCGGTGCTCGAAGCGCGGCTGCACGAAGGGCTGAGCGTCTTTGGGACCTGCGCGGGACTGATCCTGCTCAGCAGTGAGATCCTCGACGGGCGCAGCGACCAGTGGAGCTTCGCCGCCCTGCCGCTCGCGGTGCGCCGCAACGGCTACGGCCGCCAGATCGCGAGCTTCGAGTCGGTGGTCGAAGTGAAGGGCATCGGAGCGATCCCCGGCGTCTTCATCAGGGCGCCCAAGATCGAGACGTGGTCGAGCGACCTCGAGGTGCTCGCGATGCACGACCACGGTGACGGGGACCACCCGGTGCTCGTGCGCTACGGCGCGGTCTGGGGCTGTTCGTTCCATCCGGAGCTGACGAGTGACGATCGGCTGCACCGGCTCTTCGTCGAGTCACTTTGAAACTTCGATACGATAACTAAGCCCAGTTGGGCAGGAGGAACAATGTCCGGCCATTCGAAGTGGGCAACGACCAAGCACCGTAAGGGTGCCAAGGACAGCGCCCGCGCCAAGGTATTCGCCAAGCTCATCCGACAGGTCGAGGTGGCCGCGCGCGAGGGGGGAAGCGACCCCAACACCAACGCGGCGCTGCGCACGATGTACCAGAAGGCCCGTGAGGCCTCCGTGCCGCTCGACACGATCGAACGCGCCATCAAGCGCGGTACCGGTGAGCTCGAGGGCGTGCGCTACGAGGCGATCAGCTACGAGGGCTACGGTCCCGACGGGGTCGCGGTGATCGTCGAGACGCTCACCGACAACCGCAACCGCACGAGCGCCGAGATCAAGCACGTCTTCGCGAGGAACGGCGGGACCATCGCCGAGCCTGGCGCGGTCTCGTGGCAGTTCGACCGCAAGGGGATCGTCGAAGTCCAGGGCCCCCTCGACGAGGACCAGCTCCTCGAATGGGTCATGGAGGCCGGCGGCGAGAACTTCGAGGCCAACGGTGACAACTTCACCGTCACCACCGAGCCCCACGACCTGGGTTCGGTGCGCGACGCCCTTGAAGGATTCGGCGTGAAGGTGTTGAGCGCCGAGCTGACCCTGGTGGCCCAGAACTCGATCCCCGTGGAATCCGAGGTCGAGGCCAAGAAGATCCTGCGCCTGATGGACGCGATCGACGACCACGACGACGTCCAGAACGTCTTTTCGAACTTCGACATCCCCGACGAACTGATGGCCGCCTACGAGGGCTAAAACCTAGGCGAACGGGGTGCCAGGGGATAGTATCGAACATATGTTCGTACTCGGAATCGACCCTGGGCTGACCCGTTGCGGTTACGGCCTCGTCGAGGGATCGTTCCGCGGTGTCGAGTCGTTCCGGGCCGTGCGCGCCGGAACCATCGAGACCAGCCACGAGACCGCGGTCGAGAAACGGCTGGGACAGGTCCTGGTCGAGTTGCGAGCGCTGCTCGAAGAGACCAAGCCCGACGCCGTCGTGGTCGAGCGCGTCTTCTACCAGCGAAACGCCAAGACGGCCATCCCCGTCGCGCAGGCGAGCGGCGTCGCCGTCGCACTCGCCAGCGCGCTCGAGTTGCCCGTGCGCCAGTTCAACGCGCAGGAGGTGAAGCTCGCCGTCACCGGCTACGGCGCGGCGAGCAAGTCCCAGGTCCAGGGGATGGTCGCGCGGCTTTGCGGACTCGCGGAGATCCCCAAGCCCGCCGACGCGGCCGACGCGCTGGCGCTCGCCATCACCTACTTCATGGTCGTGCGCAGCGAGCAGAAGTACCCCGTGGGGAACCGCGCATGATCGGCTGGCTGCACGGGCAGGTCCTGCACCACCACCACGACGGCGCGGTCGTGCTCGACGTGCACGGCGTGGGCTACGAAGTGCACGTCGCGTCGCTCGACGACTTTCGCATCGGTGACGTGGTCGACCTGTTCGTCTATACCGTCGTGCGCGGTGACGCGATCCTGCTCTACGGATTCGTGACCTACGAGGACCGTGAGTTCTTCGAGCTGCTGCTGGTCACCCCGGGCGTCGGTCCCTCGACCGCGCTGGCGGCGCTGCGCACGATGACCACGGGCGAACTGGCGACGGCGATCGAGAACGACGACGCCAAGCGCGTCGCCACGATCCCCGGGATTGGCGCCAAGACCGCGAGCCGCATCGTGCTCGAGCTGAAGGGCAAGGTGATGGTGCCCGGCTCCTACGTCGCGACGTCGTCCTCGTCACCCGAGCACGACGCCATCGAGGACGCCCTGCGCGGTCTCGGCTACAGCACCCAAGAGGTGCGCAGCGCCCTCGCGGGGGTCACCCTGCCCGACGACGAGTCCGCCGCGCTTCGCCACGCCCTGCAGCTGCTGAGGCGCCAGTGAGCCGCCACGAGATCGACGTCGAGCAGCTGACGCGCAGCGTCGTCGCACCCATCGCCGACGAGCAAGAGCGCCGCGCCGAGGTGTCGCTTCGCCCGAGCACGCTCGGGGAGTTCGTCGGCCAGCGCGAACTGGTGCGCCACCTCGAGATCGTGCTCGGATCGGCCAAGACCCGCAACCAGACGGCCGACCACCTACTCTTCGCCGGACCGCCGGGCCTGGGCAAGACCTCGCTCGCGAGCATCGTGGCGAGCGAGATGGGCGCGGGGCTTCGCATCACCTCGGGCCCGGTGCTGTCGCGCCCGGGGGACCTCGCGGCGCTGTTGACCGACCTCCAGGACGGCGACGTGCTCTTCGTCGACGAGATCCACCGGCTCTCGCGCGCCGTGGAGGAGGTGCTGTATCCCGCCATGGAGGACCGGCGTCTCGACGTGATGATCGGGCGCGGGCCCTCGGCGAGGGCGATCCGTCTCGACCTGCCCAACTTCACGCTGGTCGGGGCGACCACGCGCACCGGGCTGGTCGCGGCGCCGCTGCGCGACCGTTTCGGCTTCGTCGGCCAGCTCGACCTCTACGATGTTGACGAGCTGACCGTGATCGTCACGCGCTCCGCCGGTCTGTTGGAAGTGCGCTTGGCGGGCCGGGCCGCCGCCGTCATCGCCGGGCGCAGCCGCGGCACGCCGCGCATCGCCAACCGCCTGCTGCGCCGGGTGCGTGACTTCGCCGCCGTGCAGGGCCACACCACGGTGGACGAGGTGGTCGCGGTCGAAGGGCTGGCACTGTTCGGCGTCGACGAGTTTGGACTCGACAAGATCGACCGGCGGATCCTCGGACTGCTGTGCCAGCAGTTCGCGAACCAGCCGGTGGGTCTCACGACGCTGGCCCACGCCTGCGGCGAGGAGACCTCGACGATCGAGGACGCCTACGAGCCCTATTTGTTGCGCGAAGGACTGCTAATCCGCACGCCACGCGGTCGAGTCGCCACCGAGAGGGCGTTCCAGCACCTGGGTATCACGCCCCGCGGCGGCGGACTGGTCTAACGCCAAGACCGCCAGCGACTAGGGTTTCTTTGTCTATTGCCGGAGGAAATCCACATGTTGTTGGCTGCAAGCAAAGGTAGTTCGTCGTCGATTCTCATCATCTACGTCATCGTTTTCGGTGCCCTGTACTTCTTTTACCTGCGTCCGCGCTCTAAGAAGCAGAAGGCCGCGCGACAAGAGGGTCGCAAGGTCGAGGTGGGTCAGCGCGCCCAGACCATCGGAGGATTCGTCGGGACCGTGGTGAAGCAGGAGGACAACCTCGTGACGCTGCGCAGCGCCAGTGGCGTGGAGCTCGACTTCATCCCCTCGGCGATCGCACGACGGTTCGACCCGGTCGTGGCCGAGTCGAGCGACGACAGTGAGGCCGAAGAGGGCGACAAGAAGTAATGGCCCAGCAGGTTGGCTCACGACGGTCGATGGCCGTCAGTCTCACACTGACGATCGTTATCGCGTTCGGCTCGCTGTTGGCGACCCTGTCACTCGGCTGGGGTCCCAAACTGGGGCTCGACCTGGCCGGCGGGCTGTCGGTGGTCTACAAGCCCGCGACCCCCGCGACGACCGCCAACATGCAAGAGGTCGTGACGGTACTCACCAACCGCGTGAACGGCCTCGGTGTCTCGGGCGCCAAGGTCAACCTCCAGGGCAAGAACGTCGTCGTGAGCGTGCCGGGCGTCACCGACGCGCGCGCCGTGCTGGCGGCCGTTGGCCAGACCGCCCAGTTGCTCTTCCGCCCGGTGCTCTGTCAGGTCACCCAGGCGAAGAAGACCGTCGCCTACAGCGGCACGTTGCCGGCCTGTGGCGCGCAGTACCTGCTGAGCGCCGCCAACCTCGCCGTGACGCCGGACAACTCGCCGGCGGGCTTCCACTCCAACAACGGCATCGCGCCCGATCCCAAGTACGCCAAGGTCGCCTCGACCCTTCCGGCCAATGATGACCCGACCAAGGACGTGATCCTTCCCGTGCTGGGCCAGCCGGGCGTCCGTTATCTCCTGGGACCGGCGCAGATGACCGGTCAGTCCGTCGCCAAGGCCTTCGCCCAGCAGAACCAGATCGGCGCCTGGGTCGTCAACTACAACCTCACCGCCAAGGGCAGTCCACTGTGGGACCAGGTCGCCCAAGCCAACTTCCACCAGGAGCTGGCCATCGAGCTCGACGGCGTGGTCCAGTCCGCGCCACTCATCCAGCCCACGCAGGCGTCCTTCACCAGTTTCGCTGGCTCGGGCGAGATCTCGGGGTCGTTCACCCAGGCGTCCGCGAAGAACCTGGCGATCGCCATGCAGTTCGGTTCGCTGCCCGTTCGCCTGAACGCGCTCACCACCCAGACGGTCTCGCCGACCCTCGGCCACAGCTCGCTTGTCGCTGGACTCGGCGCGGGACTCGTGGGCCTCGCGCTCGTTCTGCTCTATACGATCCTCTATTACCGCGCGCTCGGGCTGGTGATCGTGTTCGGGCTCGTCGTGACCGCAGCGCTGCTCTGGGCGATCATCTCCGCGCTCGGCCACACCGCCTTCGCGCCGAGCTTCGACCTCGCGGGCGTCACGGGGCTGATCGTGTCGATCGGCATCACGGTCGACAGCTACATCGTGTACTTCGAACGATTGAAAGACGAGGCCCGAGCAGGGCGCACGGTGCGCACCTCGGTCGACCGGGGCTTCCGCTCGGCGTGGCGCACGGTGCTGGCGGCCGACACCGTCAGTCTGCTCGCCGCGGTGCTGCTCTACGTGATCGCCGTGGGCGACGTTCGAGGCTTCGCCTTCTTCCTCGGCCTCTCGACGCTGATGGACGTCTTCATCACCTGGTACTTCACGAGACCCCTCGTCGTGCTGCTCGGCCGGCGCGAATCGCAGGGCCACTCGGCGCTGTCGATGGCGGCCGGCCTCTATTCGGGAGCCCAAGGTGAGTGACGAGACCATGACCGCCGACGTCCAGCCCGAAGCAACCAAGGCGCCCGGCCACTTCGGCCGCCTCTACCAGGGCCTCACCACGATCGACTTCGTGGGCCGCAAGCGGACCTGGTTCACGATCTCGATCATCGTCATCGTGATCGGACTCGGCTCGCTCGCGATCCGCGGCTTCAACCTCGGCATCGACTTCAAGGGCGGCAGCTCGTGGGAGGTCCTGGCCCCGCACACCAGCGTTTCGGCGGTCACTTCCGCGGTCGCCAAGGCCGGGCTGACCAATCCCATCGTCGAGAAGCTCGGCAGCAAGACCTACCAGGTCAGCGCCGACTTGAACGCGCTCTCCTCGAGCCAGCAACTGAACGTGACCAACAACGTGGTGAACGCGCTCGCCACGGTCGCCAAGGTCGGCCCCAACCAGGTCTCGACGAGCAGCGTCGGGCCGACCTGGGGTGGGCAGATCACCAATCGCGCGCTCGAGGCGCTGATCGTCTTCTTCATCGCGGTCGTGGCGTACATCAGCATCCGCTTCGAGCCGAAGATGGCCCTCGCCGCGTTCATCGCCATGGTCCACGACCTGCTCATCACGGTCGGGGTGTACTCGCTCATGGGCTTCCAGATCACGCCCGACACCGTCATCGCGATCCTGACGATCCTCGGCTACTCGCTCTACGACACGGTGGTCGTGTTCGACCGCGTGCGCGACAATACCGGCAGCGTCTTGAAGTCCGGCGACATGAGCTACGGCGAGATGGTCAACCTCTCGATGAACCAGACGCTGGCGCGCTCGATCAACACGTCGCTGGTGGCCATCCTGCCGGTGTTCTCGGTGCTGGCCGTCGGCGCCTACCTCCTGGGCGCCACGACCCTGCAGAACTACGGCCTGGCGCTCTTCGTCGGCCTGATGAGCGGGGCCTACTCCTCGATCTTCATCGCGAGCCCGCTGCTCGCCTGGATGAAGGAGCGCGAGCCGCGATTCCGCGAGCTGGCGATCCGCTCGGCGCAGAGAAACGAGCGCCGCGTGCTCAGTCCGGCCGCCGCCGCCCAGCTCTCGGGCGCCGGTGTCCAGCGCAAGATGCGCAGCTCCACGACGGGCAACGGCACGGCCCCCTCCTCGAGCAACGCCATCCAGGCCCGCGCCCGCAAGCAGAAACGGCGTTAGCTCACCGGTAGGCTGACCTCATGGTCAGTGTCACTTCGAGGTCATCGGCCGATCCGGCGCTGATCGGCTCGATCGAGCGTGTCATCGGGCACTTCCTCGAGCACCACGAGGACGGGAATGTCGAGTTGATTCGCCGGGCCGGCCTCGCCGCGATCAACGCCCACGAGGGCCAGCTGCGCCGCACGGGCGAGCCCTACGTCACCCACCCGATCGCGGTGGCCGGCATCGCGGCCGACCTGGGCCTCGACGAGGTGACCATCACGGCGGCGCTGCTGCACGACGCCGTGGAGGACACCGGCGTCACCAAGGAGTGGCTGGGCAAGGAGTTCGGCGACCAGGTCGCCGCCGTGGTCGACGGGGTCACCAAGCTCGACCGGCTGGAGTTCGACTCCAAGGAGGAGCAGCAGGCCGCCACGATCCGCAAGATGTTCATCGCCATGGCCCAGGACTGGCGCGTGCTGCTGATCAAGCTCGCCGACCGACTGCACAACATGCGCACGATCTCGGTGATGCCGATGGCCCGTCAGCGCTCGATCGCCCAGGAGACTCTCGACGTCTATGCCCCGCTCGCGCACCGACTCGGTGTCCAGCAGGTCAAGTGGCAGCTCGAGGACCTCAGCTTCGCGACGCTGCACCCCAAGCGCTACGCGGAGATCGAGCAGATGGTCGCCGCGCGCCAGCCCGAGCGCGAGGCCTACCTCGGCGAGGTCATGACCACGCTCTCGGCCAAGCTCGACGAGTTCGGAATCAAGGGCGAGGTCCGGGGACGACCGAAGCACCTCTGGAGCATCTACGAGAAGATGGTCATCGGCGGCAAGGAGTTCGACGAGATCTTCGACCTGGTGGGTCTGCGCGTCATCGTCGACGAGGAGCGCGACTGCTGGGCGGTGCTCGGGGCGATCCACGCGCTCTGGTCCCCGGTGCAGGGTCGGTTCAAGGACTACATCAACTCACCCAAGTTCAACCTGTACCAGTCGCTGCACACGACGGTGATCGGACCGCGCGGCAAGTCCGTCGAGGTCCAGGTGCGCACCCACGAGATGCACCGTCGCGCGGAGTTCGGCGTCGCGGCCCACTGGGGCTACAAGGAGGGGGCCTCGAACAAGGAGGTCGCCTGGATGCAGCGCCTGGCCGACGTCGAAGAGGAGGAGAACGACCCGATCGCCTTCCTCGAGGCGCTGAAGCTCGACCTCGGTCAGGATGAGGTCTACGTCTTCACGCCCAAGGGCCGGGTGATCGCCCTGATCGAGGGGGCTACCACCATCGACTTCGCCTACGCCGTGCACACCGAGGTCGGCCACCACTGCGTGGGCGCCAAGGTGAACGGTCGGCTCGTGCCGCTCGACACCGTGCTGCGCTCGGCCGACGTCGTCGAGATCGTCACCTCCAAGAGCGCGAGCGCGGGTCCGTCGCGCGACTGGCTCGCCATCGCCCAGTCCTCGCGGGCCAAGTCCAAGATCCGCCAGTGGTTCCAGCGCGAGCGTCGCGACGACGCGATCGAAGGCGGTCGCGAGGAGCTCACCAAGGCGCTGCGCCGCGAGGGCCTGCCCATCGCGACGTCGCTCTCTTCGAGCGCGCTCGACGCGGTGATCGCCTCGATGAACCTCGAGGACATCGACGCTCTGTTCATGGCGATCGACAGCGGCCAGATCTCGGCGCTCGCGGTCGTCCAACGCCTCGACCGCGAGCTGCGCGGCGGGGGCGAGTCCGAGCAGATGCCCACGACCGTCACCAAGATGCCGCGCTCGAGCCGCACGACGCGCCGTTCCGCGGGTGTCTACGTCGAGGGCCTCGACGACGTCATGATCCACCTCGCGCGATGCTGCTCGCCGGTGCCCGGTGACAGCATCATGGGCTTCATCACCCAGGGACGCGGCGTGTCGGTGCACCGCGACGACTGCTCCAACGCGGTGGCGCTCGCGCACCGCCTCGGCGAGCGCATCATCGACGTCGAGTGGGACGGCTCGGTGAGCGGGCAGTACCGCGCCGTGCTCGAGGTCATGGCCTTTGACCGCTCGCGGCTCTTGCTCGACGTGTCCAAGGTCGTGGCCGAGTACCACCTCAACATCATCTCGAGCAGTTCCTCGACGTCGGGCTCGCGGATCGTGCGCATGGTCTTTGACGTCGAGCTCGCCGACCCCGCGCACCTCAGTAGTCTCTTGGCAGCCCTCAAGGGAGTTGACGGAGTCTTCGACGCGTTCCGCCAGCTCCCCGGACAGAACAAGACTTCATGAGCGAACCGATCACGACATTCCAGGCCCCCGTCGGGACCCACGACGTCCTCGGTCCCGCGTCGGCGCAGTGGGAGGGACTGGTCGCCACCTTCGCTCAGTTCGCCTACCGCTACGGCTTCGAACTAGCGGTCACGCCGATGTTCGAGGAGGTCGGCGTGTTCAACCGGGGGATCGGTGAGCACAGCGACGTCGCCAAGAAGGAGATGTACGTCTTCGCCGACCGGGGCGACCGCATCTACGCGCTGCGACCCGAAGGGACCGCGCCGATCGTGCGCGCCTACGTCCAGCACAACCCGACCACGCCCTGGAAGGCGTGGTACGTCACGCCGGCCTTTCGCTACGAGCGGCCCCAGGCCGGGCGCTACCGCCAGCACCACCAGCTGGGCGTCGAGGTGCTCGGCACCGACGACCCCGCCGTCGACGTCGAGGTGATCGCCCTCGCGCAGCGCTTCTACGAGGCGATCGGGCTGGCGCGCGTGCGACTCATGGTGAACTCGATGGGCCACGACGAGTGCCGCGCGGCCTACGTCGAGCGGCTGCGCAAGCACCTCGTGGAGAACGTCGACGGGCTCTGCGTCGACCACAGGGACGTCTGGCACCAGAATCCGCTGCGGGTGCTCGACTGCAAGAAGGTGCAGTGCGTCGCGGTCACGACGATGGGGCCAATGCTGATCGACCACATCTGCGACCCGTGCCGCGCGCACTTCGAGACGGTCGTGGCGGGCCTCTCGTCGATCGGCATCGAGAGCTCGCTGAACCCGCGTCTGGTGCGCGGCTTCGACTACTACACCCGCACCACGTTCGAGTTCGTCTCCGAGGCCCTCGACAGCGCCCAGGACGCCATTGGCGGGGGAGGGCGCTACGACAAGCTAGCCGAGCAGCTGGGCGGCAAGCCCACGAGCGGGATCGGCTTCGGCAGCGGCATCGAGCGGCTCTTGCTCGCGCGCGACGCCGAGGACGTCGAGCCGCGCAACCTTCTCAACCGCACCCTCGACCTGTTCGTCATCGACACGACCGACGAGGACGTCGCCACCGTCCTCGTCGACGAGCTGCGCTCGGCGGGCTTCGCGACCGACCGCGCCTACGACCGGCGCTCGATGAAGGCCCAGATGAAGGTGGCCGACAAGTCCGGGGCCCGGTTCGCGCTCTTGATCGGCCCCAAGGAGCACGCGGCCGGCGAGGTTACGATTAGGGACCTGCGCAGCGACAACTTCGAGCAGCTCCAGCGAAGCGTCGCTCGACGAGAGGTCGCCCTCGCGCTCGCCAACCTACTGAACGATTGAAGTGACCATGTCCCAGCACCACGAATCCACCAGCATGCGCGACCTCCTGTGCGCCTCGCTCGACGAGAGCCACGTCGGGCGCGTGCTGAGCGTGTGCGGTTGGGTCGCGAAGCGCCGCGAGCACGGCGAGCACCTCGCGTTCCTCGACATCCGCGACCGCACGGGCCTCGTCCAGGCCGTCGTCGACGGATCGGTCGACGTGCGCAGCGAGTACGTCGTGAGGGTCACCGGCACGGTGACGCGCCGTCCCGAGGGCACGCTCAACGACCGGCTCGCGACGGGCCGAATCGAGCTGACCGACTGCACCGTCGAGGTGCTGTCCGCCGCGGAGCCGCCGCCGTTCCAGCTCGACGACCGCGTCGACATCGACGAGCAGGTGCGGTTGCGCTACCGGTTCCTCGACCTGCGCCGCGAGCAGATGCAGCGGAACCTGCGCCTGCGCGCGGTCGTGAACGGCGCCCTTCGCCGGGCCATGGACGCCCAGGGCTTCTGCGAGGTCGAGACGCCATTGCTGTGGGCTCCGACGCCCGAGGGCGCGCGCGAGTTCGTGGTGCCCTCGCGACTGCACCCCGGCGAGTTCTACGTCCTTCCCCAGAGCCCCCAGATCGCCAAGCAGCTGCTGATGGTCGGCGGCTTCGATCGCTACTACCAGATCGCGCGCTGCCTGCGCGACGAGGACCTGCGCGCCGACCGTCAGTTCGAGTTCACCCAGCTCGACCTCGAGGCCAGCTTCGTCACCCAAGACGACGTGCTCGGCTTCGTGTCGCGCGCCGTGCTCGACGCCGCCGAGGCCGTCACCGGCGTGCGCCCCGGGACCATCCCGTCGATGACCTGGGCCGAGGCGCTCGACCGCTACGGCACCGACAAGCCCGACCTGCGCTTTGGCATGGCGCTCGAGGACCTCTCGGAGGTGTTCGTGCGCACCGAGGTGAAGGCCTTCAGCGCCACGACCGTGAAGGCGATGCGAGTGCCCGGCGGCGCCAGCTTCTCGCGCAGCCGGCTCGACCAGCTGACCGACCACGCCAAAGAGCTCGGCGCCAAGGGCCTCGCGTGGTTCCGCATCACCCCCGAGGGGCTCGACTCGCCGCTGGCGAGGTTCCTCAACGAGGCCGAGAGCGCGGCCATCAGGGCCGTCGACGGGGCCGAGGTCGGCGACATCGTCCTGTGCGTCGCCGACGAGCACAGCGAGGCCTGCAAGGTGCTCGGGGCGCTGCGCGTCACCCTCGGCTCGCCACCGGTGAGCGAGGGGCCGCACCACTACGTCTGGATCACCGATTTCCCGATGTTCGAGGGCGTCGACGAGGACGGCAACCTCCAAGCCGCCCACCACCCCTTCACGATGCCCCACCCCGACGACCTCGACCTGATCGAGACGCATCCGCTGAAGGTCCGCTCCCAGGCCTACGACCTGGTGCTGAACGGCTGGGAGCTCGGCAGCGGCTCGGTGCGCATCCATCGCGCCGACATCCAGTCGCGCGTCTTCAAGGCGCTCGGGATCAGTGACGAGGAGGCGGAGAGCCGCTTCGGCTTCCTGCTCGGCGCCTTCAAGTACGGCGCGCCGCCCCACGCGGGCTTTGCGGTCGGCCTCGACCGACTGGCCGCGATCTTCGCGGGCGAGGAGAACATCCGTGAGGTCATCGCGTACCCCAAGACCCAGTCCGGCGCGGACCTGATGACCGGCGCGCCCAAGAGCATCTCCGAGCGCCAGGCCCGCGACCTGCGTTTGAAGACCGCGCCGAAGGGCTAGCCACGTCACTCTTCGACGACGCCGTCGCCCAGCGCCTCAAGCAGGCGGCCCCGCTCGCCGACCTCCTGCGGCCCCGGACCCTCGACGAGCTCGTCGGCCTGGACCACCTGGTCGGACCGGAGGGACCGCTGCGCCGCTTCGTCGAGGCCAAGCAGCTCACCTCGATGATCCTCTGGGGACCCGCCGGCACCGGCAAGACCACGCTGGCCCGGATCCTCGCGACCTCGGCGGGCTACGCCACCGAGAGCCTGTCGGCCGTGACGAGCGGTGTCAAGGACGTGCGCGAGGCCTTAGTGCGGGCGAACGAGCGCCTCGGCGAGCACGGCCAGCGCACGGTGCTCTTCATCGACGAGGTGCACCGCTTCAACAAGTCCCAGCAGGACCTCTTGCTTCCCGCCACCGAGACCGGCCAGGTGGTGCTGATCGGCGCGACCACCGAGAACCCCTACTTCGAGGTGAACGCCGCCCTGATGAGCCGCTCGACGCTGTGGCGGCTGCGCAGCCTCGCGGCCGAGGATCTCGCGGTGCTGGTGCGCCGCGGGCTGGCCCTGCGCGGCGCGTCGATCACCGACGAGGCGCTCGAGGCGATCACCTCGTCGGCCGACGGCGACGCCCGGGTGGCGCTGACCACCCTCGACACCGCGATCATCCTGGCGCGCTCCGACGAGCCGCCCACCAACCTCGTGGACGTCGCCCACGTCGCCCAGGCCCGTGACGGGCGTCTCTACCACCAGTCGCGCGACACCCACTACGACCAGATCAGCGCCTTCATCAAGTCGGTGCGCGGCTCGGACCCCGACGCCGCGCTGTACTGGCTGGTCACGATGCTCGAGTCCGGCGAGAGCCCGCGCTTCCTCGCACGCCGCCTCGTGATCCTCGCGAGCGAGGACGTCGGCCTCGCCGACCCCATGGGCCTGGTGCTCGCCGACGCCGCGGCGCGCACCGTCGAGTTCATCGGGCTGCCCGAGGGTCGACTCACCCTGGCCCACGCGACGATCGCCCTCGCCCTGATGCCCAAGAGCAACTCGGTCACCCGCGCGCTCGGCGCGGTCACGCGCGCGGTCCAGGCCGGGGGTCCCATCGAGGTGCCCGACCACCTGCGCGGCTCGAACTACCGCGGCGCCGAGGAGCAGGGCTTCGGCACCGGCTACGACTACCCCCACGACTTCGCGGGCGGGTGGGTGGCCCAGCAGTACCTGCCCGACTCGCTGCTCGGCACGCAGTTCTTCGAGCCCTCGGACTACGGCCGCGAGCAGGAGATCGTCGAGCAGTGGCGCGCGAGGATGAACCTCGACGACCAGGACAATCCCGGCCCGCCGGTAGAGTGAAGCCCGTGGAAGCCGCGCAACTCCGTTCGATCTTTCTGGACTACTTCGCCGACAACGCTCACACCGTGGTGCCGTCGGCGAGCCTGATCCCCCACGACCAGTCGCTGCTGTTCACCGTGGCGGGCATGGTGCCCTTCAAGCCGTACTTCACCGAGGAGGAGACCGCCCCCTACAAGAGGGCCGTCTCGGTGCAGAAGTGCTTTCGCGCCCCCGACATCGACATCATCGGCACGACCCAGCGCCACCTGACGTTCTTCGAGATGATGGGCAACTTCTCCTTCGGCGACTACTTCAAGGAGGGCGCGATCCGCTACGCGTGGGGCCTGATCACCGAGGGTTTCGGGCTCGACCCCGAGCGCCTGTGGATCACCGTGCACACCTCGGACGACCAGGCCGACGAGCTCTGGCGCGACCTCGTCGGCGTGCGCCCCGAGCGCATCCAGCGCCTCGACGAGGACAACTTCTGGGGCATGGGCGACGCCGGGCCGTGCGGGCCGTGCTCGGAGATCTTCTACGACAAGGGCCCCCAATTCGGCGATGACGGCGGGCCCGCCTTCGGCGGCGAGGACCGCTTCGTCGAGTTCTGGAACCTGGTGTTCATGCAGTACGAGAAGGGGCCCGGCGGCTCGATGACCGAACTGCCCAAGAAGAACATCGACACCGGCGCGGGCTTCGAGCGCACCCTCTCGATCCTGAACGGCGTCGAGTCGGTGTTCGCGACCGACCTCTTCACCCCGCTGCTGGAGACCGCGTCGCGCGCCCTGAAGGTTCCCTACGGCAGCGCCGAGGAGACCGACGTCGCGATCCGGCGCATCGCCGACCACGGACGAGCCATGACGATGCTGGTCTCAGACGGGGTGCTGCCCTCGAACGAGGGCCGCGGCTACGTGCTGCGGCGCATCATCCGTCGCGCCATTCTCGCGGCGCGCCGCGCCGGGTCCGAGGCGGCCCTCACCCAGGCGCTCGTGGACGCGACCATCGAGAAGATGGGCGGCGCCTACCCGGTGCTCGCGAAGGACCGCGACCTCATCGTCGAGGTGCTCGAGCGCGAGGAGGCCGGCTTCGCGCGCACCCTGCGCACGGGCATGTCACTGCTCGAAGAGGCGCGAGACGAAGTGCTGGCGAGCAAGTCCACCGTCTTTCCGGGCGGCGTGGCGTTCAAGCTCCACGACACGCACGGCTTCCCGATCGAGCTGACCGGCGAGATCATCGCCGAGTCGGGGCTGGCCGTCGAGCGCGAGGCCTTCGACGCGGCCATGGCGGTCCAGCGCGAGCGGGCCCGCGCGAAGGCCAAGACCCTCAACCTCGCCGACGACGCGCAGTACCGCGACCTGATCGAGCGCTACGGCACCACCGAGTTCGTGGGACGCGACGTCACGCGCTACAGCGTCGAGACCCAGGTGCTCGCGATGCTGGTGGGCGAGGACGGCGTGGGCGAGCTCTTCCTCGACTCGACGCCCTTCTACGCCGAGTCGGGCGGCCAGGTCGGCGACACCGGCACCGTCGTCACCGAGACCGGCCGGTTCGAGGTGCACGACACCCAGAGCGTCGCCGGCGGCCTGTTCGCGCACCGGGGGCGTCTTTCGGGCGAGGTGCTGCCCGGCCAGGTGGCGGTCGCGACGATCGACCCCGTGCGCCGCGAGGCGATCCGGCGCAACCACACCGCGACGCACCTCTTGCACGCCGGGCTGCGCTCGGTGCTGGGCGACCACGTGCGCCAGCAGGGCTCGTACGTCGGGCCCGAGCGCCTGCGCTTCGACTTCTCCCACGGCGGCGGGCTGCGCCCGCAGGAGGCCGACGAGATCTTGACCCTCGTGAACAGCGACGTCGTCGCCAACGAGGGCGTCGAGACCATCCAGACGACCAAGGCCGAGGCCGAGACCATGGGGGCGATCGCCTTCTTCGGCGACAAGTACGGCGACCGCGTGCGCGTCGTGCGCGCCGGAGCCCACAGCCTCGAGTTCTGCGGTGGCACCCACGTCGAGCGTCTGGGCGACATCGGCCAGATCCAGATCGTCAGCGAGGCGTCCATTGGCTCGAACACCCGGCGCATCGAGGCCGTCAGCGGACTCGGCGCCCACCGGCGCAGCCACGAGATGGAGACGGCCCTCGCCTCGATCGCGACGCTGCTGAAGACCTCGCCCGACGACGTGATGCCCGCCCTCGAGCGTCTCTTCGAGCGCCAGCGCGACGTCGAACGCGAGATCGCCACGCTGCGCCAGGCCCAGCTCTCCCAGTTCGCCGAGCAGTTGCACGAGCAGAGCGAGGCCGACGTGCTCGTCGCGCGCGTCGACGGCTACGCCGGCGACCAGTTGCGCACGCTCGCCCAAGACCTCCAGCGCCGGGGACGACGCGCGGTCGTGCTCGCGGGCGCCGCCGACGACAAGGTGGCGATCGCCGTGGCGACCGACGAGTCCCTCGACGCCGAGAGCACGGTCAAGCGACTGGCGAAACTCGTCGGTGGCGGCGGTGGCGGCTCGGCGCGGATCGCGCTCGCCGGGGGACGCGACGCCAGCGGCATCGATGCGGTCTTGGTCGCGGCGGCGGCGCTCTAGACCTTCGATGACCCGACTACTCGGCATCGATCCCGGCACGCGCCGCTGCGGCATTGCGGTCACGAACTCGGCCCAGACCATGGCGTTCCCACGGCCGGCGCTCGTCAACGACGCAACCCTGTTCGACGAACTGGCCCAGCTGATCGACGAGGAGTCGATCGGGGGCGTCGTTATCGGTCGTCCGGTCGCCCTCTCGGGCCACGAGACCGCCAGCACGAGGCTGGCCGACGAGCTCTACGAGGCGATCCTCAACCGCTTCGCCGAGATGCCGGTCGTCCAGTGGGACGAGCGCCTGACGACCTTCGAGGCCCAGAAGTCGTTGTCACAGGCCGGTTTGAAGACGAAAGACCACCGCGAGCACGTCGACAGCGCGGCCTCGGTCATCATGCTGCAAAACTATATAGATGCCCTCCATTCTGACTAGGCCGCTCGGCCGACTCCTCGCGGCCTGCGCCGTGGTCATCTTGGTGGCGCTGGGATGGTTCGCCCTCCAGGTCGACCCGATCTTCTCGAGTGCCGGCAAGGAGGTGATCGTCACCGTGCATCCGGGCGACTCGCTCGCCACGATCGCCGCGCAGATGCACGCCGAGGGCGTCATAGCCTCGCCGCTGGCCTTTCGGATCTACACCCTCTTCGGCGCGCCGGTCGTGCACCCTGGCTCGTACGAGATGGCCCAGGGGTCGTCCTTCGCCAAGGTGAGGGCCGTCCTCGGCGCGGCGCCCAACGTAAAGGTGGCGGACGTCACCCCGGGGCTGACCCTGCACGAGGTGGCGCTCAACGTCGCCAGCGCCAAGGGTTCGTCGTGGGCGAACTCGTTCGTGAAGGCCGCCACCAACGACGCGACCCACAGCCCCTTCGCCAAGGGCAGCTCGCTCGAGGGCCTGATCGGCGCGGGCCAGTACATCATCACGCCGGGCACGACGCCCGCCCAGCTGGCCAGACGCATGGTCGACGGCTTCGTGAAGGAGGCGTCGTCGGTTGGCCTGACGCCGTCGACGACGTTGAGCGGCCTCGACGCCTACCAGCTCGTCATCGCCGCCTCCATCGTCGAGAAGGAGGGCTACTACCCCAAGAACATGCCAAAGGTGGCCCGGGTGATCTTCAACCGCCTGCAGCGCGGGGGACCGTTGCAGATGGACGCCACGGTGCTCTACTACCTGGGCCTCGACGGGGGCACCGTGACGCACGCCATGCTCCAGACCCCGACGCCCTACAACACCTACCTGAACCCCGGCCTGACGCCGACGCCGATCTGCGTGGTCTCCACGATCGCCCTGAATGCCGTCCTGCACGCCCCGGCGGGCCCGTGGCTCTACTTCACCCTCGTCAACAAGGACGGGACGATGGCGTTCGCGACGACGTTCGCCGAGCAGTTGAAGAACGAGCAGATCGCGGCCGAGAACGGGATCGGATGATGTGGCGTCTCGGCGTCGCCGGCTGCCCCATCGAGCACTCGGTCTCGCCCCAGCTGCACGGCGAGGGACTGCGTCTGGCGGGTCTCGACGGTAGCTCCGAGCGCGTCGAGATCCGTCGCGAGGACGCCGCTCGCCTGGGCGAGCTGCTGGGCGCCCGGTTCGACGCGCTGTCGATCACGATGCCGCTGAAGGACGTCGCGGGCGACTACTGCGACTCGCTCGACGCCGTGGCCGAGCGCACCGGCTCGGTGAACTCGCTGCTCGTGCGCGACGGCCGGGTGCTCGGCACGTCGACCGACGGCCAGGGCTTCCTGGACGCGCTGAGCGCCCAGATGGGCCTGCTCGTCGAGGACCGCCACGCCGTGGTGCTGGGGGCCGGGGGAGCGGCGCGCGCCATCGTGGACGCGCTGGTCGGCGCGAACGTCGCGTCGGTGGCGGTGCACGGTCGCACCCAGGCCAACGTCGAGGCCCTCACGTCGCGCTACGAGAACGTCTACGACTTCTCCCTGACCTTCCGGCCGATCGACCTGATCGTCAACACCGTGCCCGCGTCGGGTCGGGTGACCGAGGCGGCCGTGCTGCACGGCGTCGGCCCCGGCACCGTGGCCGTGGACATCACCTACGAGCCACGCGTGTCGGCGTGGCGCGTGCTCTACGAGCAGGCCGGTTGTCGCACGCAGAACGGCCTGGCGATGCTGGCCTACCAGGCCGCGCTGCAGATGCAGTGGTGGTGGGACGTGGCGATCGACGGGGCCGCGCTGCTCGAGGTGGTCTCGTGACCGACACCCTCAGCGCCCTCACGACGCGCCTGCGCGCGAAGGACTCGCTCGACCTGGGCCTCGCCTGGGGCCTGACCGCGCTCGGGGTGACCGGGGTCATCATGATCTACAGCGCCACGCGCCAGCCGCTGCTCCACGCCGGCTACAACCCCCACTACTACCTCGAGCGTCAGGGCCTCTTCGTCGTGCTCGGGATCGTGGCGATGTACATCACGTCGCTGATCGACTACCGGCGCCTCGAGATCGTGGCCACGCCGCTCTACGTCGGCGCGCTGCTCGGCCTCGCGGGCGTCTTCGTCGTGGGCCAGAGCGCCCTCGGGGCCCAGCGCTGGTACAACCTCGGCTTCATCCAGATCCAGCCCAGCGAGTTCACCGTGCTGATCCTCATCCTGGCGATCGCGACGTTCTGTCAACGACGGCCCGAGGGACTCACGATGTACGACGTCGCGCGGCTCATCGTCATGACCCTCGTGCCGATGCTGCTCATCTTTCGCCAGCCCGACCTCGGCACCACGATCATCATCGTGCTCGTGGTCGGGTCGATGATGGTGATCGCCGGCGTGCCCCCGAGGTTCATGACGCTGCTCGCCGTGGTCGGCTCGATCTCGGTGGTGGCGGGGGTGTACCTGCAGGTGCTGCACAAGTACCAGATCGACCGCTTCATCTCGTTCATCAACCAGAACTCCAACGACCCGCGACTCGCGGCGCTGATCTACGAGGTGAACAACGCCAAGGTCGCCATCGGGTCGGGCGGGCTGCACGGGGCGGGGTTCTTCCAAGGGCTCCAGACCGTGCTCGGCTACGTGCCCGAGCAGCGCACCGACTTCATCTTCACCGCCATTGGCGAGCAGCTGGGCTTCGTCGGCTCGGTCCTGATCGTGTCGCTGCTCGGCTTCGTGGCCTATCGCATGTTCGTGATCGGGCGCAACGCCAAGGACACGATGGGCCGGCTGCTCTGCATCGGGGTGTTCGTCTTCTTCGCCTTCAGCTGCTTCGAGAACATCGGCATGACGATGGGCATCATGCCGGTGACCGGCATCCCGCTGCCGCTGCTCAGCTACGGCGGATCCTCGGCCCTCGTCTTCTTCGTCGCCGGGGGACTGGTGCTCTCGGTGTCGCGTCGAGGCGCCAATTAGTCTGGTGACCTGATGAGTGATCGAGCGCCGGTTCCCAACGAGAGCGACGTCGCCGTCGAGCCGGTCGACGAGGGGGTCGCCGAGCCCGTCGTCATGTTCAAGGTGATGACCGTCGAGTCCGTGATGTACGACCTCTCGGACCCCTCGCCGCTCGTGCACCTCACCGAGGCCGAGCCGCCCTACCGCTACCTCACGATCCCCATCGCGCTGCCCGAGGCGGTGGCCCTGCACCACGCGGTCTCGGACATCGACGGACGCCGACCGGGCACCCACGAGCTGGTCGCGTCGGTGCTGCGACGCCTGCAGTGCGACGTCATCGCGGCGCGCATCGTGCGCTGCGAGCAGGGCGTCTTCTACGCCGAGCTCGACCTCATGACGCCCAAGGGTCGCGAGGTCTTCGACTGTCGCACGAGCGACGCCCTGATCTTCGCCGCCCGCCAGGTCCCGCCCGCGCCGGTGCTGTGCGCCGAAGCGGTGCTCGAGGCCCTCTACAGCTAGTCGAAGCGCAGGGCGATGATCTCGCCGCCGCGGCGCTCGCCGCTGGACTCGTCCGAGATGCGCAGCAGCAGCGCGACGATGAGGTAGTTCGCGAAGAGCGAACTGCCACCGTAGGCCATGAACGGCAGGGTGATGCCGGTGAAGGGCAGGATGCGCAGCACGCCGGCCATGATGAAGAACGCCTGGAAGCCCATCAGCGCCGACAGCCCGGTGGCGGCGAGGCGCACGTAGTCCGAGTGCGCCTTCTGGGCAATGCGGAAGCCCTCGCCTACGAACGCGGCGAAGAGGCACAGGACCAGGATGATGCCGAGGAAGCCCAACTCCTCGCCCACCGCGGCGAAGATCATGTCCGAGGTGATCTCGGCGACGTTGCCCGACTGGCCGAGGCCGAGGCCGGTGCCGGTGATGCCGCCGGCGGCGATCGAGAACCATCCGTAGGCCAGCTGACAGCTTCCCGCGTGGATGCAGCTGGTCCAGGGGTCGAACCAGAGGCTGACGCGGGCGTGGACCTGGGTGAACAGCTGGGCGGCCACCATCGAGCCGCCACCGAACAGCATCGCGCCGAGCACCACGTAGGTCTTCAGGCCCGTCGTCACCCAGAGCAGCGAGATGAACAGGGCGAACAGCAGCAGTGCGAAGCCGATGTCGTTCTCGGCTCCGAGCACGGCCATCGAGACGCCCCAGGCGAAGAGGATCGGCAGCAGCACCCGCGGCGGCACGATGTTGCGAGGGCCGAGGCGTTGGGTGGGCGTCGAGAGCAGTTCGCGATTGGCCGCGAAGTACGAGGCGAAGAAGAAGACGAGCAGGATCTTGGCGATCTCGACGGGCTGGAAGGAGATCGGTCCCACCACGACCCACAGGCGCGCGCCGTTGATGTTCCGCCCGAAGTGGGGGATCAGCGGCATCACCAAGAGGCCCATCGCTCCCACCAGGGTCAGGTAGCGGTAGCGGTCGAGGTCGCGCACGTGTCGCACGACCGCGAGAGTCACGATCAGGCCGACCGCGCTGATCAGGAACCAGAGCGCCTGATAGCCGGCGCGAATCGGGTTCCACCGGGCGATCTCGACGTAGCCCACGCCGTTCAACAGCGTCGCGATGGGCAGAAGGATCTGCGAGGCGTTGGGGGCGAGGCGACGCACCGCGACGTGCATCACCAGCGAGATGACCACGACCGAGGTGAGAAAGAGCCACAGGCGCTGGGGCATGTGGCCCTTGGCACCGAGTGACGCGAGCACGTAGAACGATCCGATGATGATCCACGCCAGGGCCATCAGACCGAACTCGGTGCCGCGTCCGCGTGACGGCTTCGCCGCTGGCGTGCTCTCTGCGCGGGCCAGCGCGGTCTTCGTGTGTCTCGCCACGTTTGAAGGTTAGTCCTAGCATGGGACGATTGACCTGACTGATTCAGAAGGAACCTCGCCCTTGAGCATCGACGTCACCTCGTTCGGACCGGAGCGGTTCTCCTCGCGAGAGTTGTCGCGCCTCGAGTTCGGCGCACGCCTGCTCGACCTCGCTGACGACCACCAGCTGCCGATCCTCGAGCGCTGCAAGTTCGTGGCGATCTTCGCCGACATGGTCGACGAGTTCTTTCAGGTTCGCGTCGTCAGCCTGGGCGACAAGGTGGCCGCCGGGGTCCAGACGCCGTCGGTCGACGGCGTGCGCCCGCGCCAGCAGCTCGCCGCCATCCGCGAGCGCGTCCTCTCGCTCGTCGAGCGCCAGGACCGTCTGATGCTCGACTCGCTGCTGCCCGAGCTGGCCCAGAGCGGCATCGCCATCGTGCGCTTCAGCGAACTCGACGAAGTGGAGCAAGAGCACCTCACCAAGTACTTCGACGAGAACGTCTATCCGGTGCTGACCCCGCTGGCCGTCGACCCGGGCCACCCCTTCCCCATGATCTCGAACCTCTCGCTCAACATCGCGGTCATCGTGCGCGACGAGATCTCGGGCGAGGAGCGCAGCGCACGCGTCAAGGTGCCCAATTCTCTGCCCCGTTTCTTGCAGGCCGGCGCGAACCAGTGGTGCCTGCTCGAGGAGCTGATCATGGCGAACCTAGGACGGTTGTTCGCGGGCATGACCATCGGGCGAGCCGACCTCTTTCGGGTCACGCGCAACGCCGACCTGTCGCTCGACGAGGACGAGGCCGACGACCTGTTGGTCGCGCTCGAGGTCGAGTTGCGCCGTCGTCGCTTCGGCGAGGCGCTGCGCGTGGAGATCCAGAGCGGCATGTCCGCGGAGTTCCTCGAGCTGCTCGTCGACCAGCTGGAGTTGGACCCGTCGAACGTGTACGTCACCGACGCGCCGCTGGGGCTGCACGACCTCTGGAGCCTCTACGCCATCGACCGTCCCGACCTGAAGGGCGAGGGGTGGTCACCGGTCACCCCCCGGCGGCTGCTCGACGGCGACCACGTCGGCGACATCTTCGCGGCGATCCGCGAGGGTGACATCCTGCTGCACCACCCCTACGAGTCCTTCACCGACTCGGTCGAGATGTTCATCGCCCAAGCCGCCGCCGACCCCAAGGTGGTCGGGATCAAGCAGACGCTCTATCGCACGTCGGGTGACTCGCCGATCGTGGCGTCGTTGATCCAGGCGGCCGAACGGGGCAAGCAGGTCGTCGCGCTCGTCGAGCTGAAGGCGCGCTTCGACGAGGCCGCGAACATCGAGTGGGCCAAGGCCCTCGAAGACGCCGGCGTCCACGTCGTCTACGGCATCGTCGGGCTGAAGACGCACTCCAAGACGGCTTTGGTGCTGCGCAGCGAAGGCGACACCACGGCGCGCTACGTGCACATCGCCACGGGCAACTACAACGGCAAGACGGCGCGGACCTACGAGGACTTCGGGCTGTTCACCTGCGACCCCGCCATCACCGACGACGTCGGCGAGCTCTTCAACTACCTGACGGGCTTCGCGAGAATCGGCCACTACAAGAAGATCATCGTGAGCCCGATGGCCACGCGCACCCGAGTGATCGAGTTGATCGACGCCCAACGCGCGCGCGGCGACCAGGGGAAGATCGCGATCAAGGTGAACGGCCTCACCGACCCCGCGATCATCGACGCGCTCTACGAGGCGAGCGCCGCGGGCGTGGAGATCCGCCTCGAGGTGCGAACGCTCTGCTGCCTGCGGCCCGGCGTCGTGGGGCTCTCGGAGCACATCACCGTCCACAGTCTGGTGGGCGAGTTCCTCGAGCACTCGCGCATCCTGGTCTTCGGGCGCCCGGGCGAGGCGGACTTCTCGATCTACCTCGGCTCGACGGACCTGATGGAGCGCAACCTCGACCGTCGCGTCGAGGTCATGGTGCCGATCGAGGACGAGTCGTTGCAGCGCGAACTGCTCGAGGCCTTCGAGATCACCTGGCGCGACGACCTCTTCACGTGGGTGCTCGGTACCGATCGTCGCTGGCGTCGCCTGCAGTCGGTGAACAACTTCTCGGCCCAGCGGGAGTTCAAGCGTCGGGTGAAGGATCGGTCACCGGCGCTTTCGTAAGGGAGTCGTCCTTTCGCCACTGCAGGCTCGCGTACGAGATGCCCCCGATGGGGATCGGGATCCAGAAGTTGACCAGCCGGTAGGCGAGCACCGCGAGGATCGCCTCGCTGTGGGGGACACCGAAGCCGACGAGCGTCGGAATCAAGACTCCCTCGATGACGCCCAGCCCGGCCGGGGTGATCGGGATGGCCGCGAGGATGTTGGCGAGGCCGTAGGCGACGAGCAGGTCGATGGGCGAGATGATGTGGCCGAAGGACCAGATGAAGACCCACAGGCACGCGGCGTCGAACAGCCAGTTGAGCGCCGCCCACATGAACGCGGCCCAGAGCGTCCTGCGGTTGTTGACCAGCATCGTGATGCGGTCGGCGACCTTGGCGAGCAGGACGGTGACCTTTTCGGGGTCGAGCGCGGGCACGTGCCTCGCGAGGAAGCGCAGCCAGTTGGCGGCCCATCTCTGACCCCTCGTGATCAGGAGAATCGTGCCGAAGAAGGCCGCGAGCAGGAAGACGCCGGCGAGGGCCGCGAAGCCGTAGGCGGGGTTGAAGCCGCGCAGCGGGATCGAGATCACCAGCGCCAGCCAGAAGATCATGTTCAGCACGACTGCCGAACCGCTGCCCTGCACGGCCAGTCCGAAGGCGCTGGTCTCCCTGGGCACGCCGATCTCGCTGAAGATGCGATACGACAGCGCGCCCGCCGGGGCGGTGCCGCCGGGCACCACGTGGCTGATGGCGAGTCCCGCGAGGTTCACGCGCAGCAGGTTGAAGCGCCCGGGGGCGTGGGGGTAGAGCACCGAGCGGGTCAGCTCGACGTAGCAGTAGATGGCGGCCACCTCGAGGAGCACGGCCAGGGTCACGAGCAGCGGATTGAGCGAGGCGAGCAGATGCAGCGAACGCCTCGCCGAGGCGAACTGAGGTAGCACCAGGTACTCGAACACGAAGACCAGTGAGCCGACGCTCAGGATGATCCGGACCTCGCGAGGCAGCGCGAATCGCTTCTTCTTCGCGGGTTCGGACATGACAGTACCTTAAGCGTGCGACTATCCCCTCATCAAACGGGAGAATTGGAAAGTGGCGGCCGCGGTGGCGCCGGTAGAATCGTCAGATGCGTACGCTTGTGGTCCTACCCACGTACAACGAGATCTTGAACGTCGAGGCGATGCTGCGCGCCTTGCGCCAGGTCGTGCCCGAGTGCGACGTCCTGGTCGTGGACGACGCGAGCCCCGACGGCACCGGCGAACTGGCTCGGAAGGTCGCCGACGAACTCGGCCGGATCGAGATCCTTCATCGCACGGCCAAGAGCGGCCTGGGCGGCGCGTACCGTGCGGGGTTCACCTGGGGGCTCGAGCGGGGCTACGACCACTTCGTGGAGATCGACTGCGACTTCTCCCACGACCCTCTGACCCTGCCGGCGCTGCTCGCGGCGGCCGAGACCAGCGACGTCGTCATTGGCTCGCGTTACGTCCCCGGCGGTCACATCCCGCAATGGTCGTTCTCGCGGCGGATGCTTTCGCGTGGCGGGAACCAGTACGCCTCGATCATGCTCGGGCTGAAGGTCGCCGACTCGACGGCCGGCTACCGCGTCTATTCGCAGCACGCGCTCGAGAGGATCGGCTACCAGACGGTCACCGCCGACGGCTACGGCTTCCAGATCGAGATGACGTACCGTGCCCGACGCGCTGGCGTGTCGATCGTCGAGTCGCCCATCTCGTTCACGGACCGCGAGCGCGGCGAGTCCAAGATGTCGGGCGCCATCGTGCTCGAGGCGCTGTTGCTGGTCACGAAGTGGGCGATCGAGCGGCTCTTCGGCCGCGGGCTCACTGAACGGCGTCGACCAGCACCGACGACAAGACGCTCGCCAGCTTGGCCTTGGTCTCCTCACGCTCGGCGGTCGGGTCGGACTCGCTGACGATCCCGGCGCCGGCCCAGGCCTCGAACTGGGCGCCGTTCAACAGCACGCCGCGGAATCCGATCCACCACTCGCCGTCGCCGTTGGCGTCGATCCAGCCGAGCGGACCGGCGTAGTTGCCCCGGTCGTGCTGCTCGAGGCGCCGGATCAGCTCGTAGGCGCTCGCGCGCGGCACTCCGCCCACCGCCGACGTCGGGTGCAGCAGTCGCAACACCTCGAGCGCGTCAGGCGCCGCGGACTGGTCGTGGCACGAGGCGTAGACCCAGGTGCCGAGGTGCGCGAGGGTCCGCAGTGAAACGATCGACGGCGTGGGGTCAGCCGTCACGTCGTCGTAGACGGTGGCGAGGGTGTTGACGATCTCGTTCACCGGCACGTTGTGTTCGTGGAGGTTCTTCGTGCTGCCGAGCAGCCACTTCTGGTAGTCGTCGGGCGCCACGTTGGGCGGCAGCGCGATGGTGCCGGCGAGCGGGTGGGACTGCAGGTGCGCGCCCGAGCGCCTCGCGAGCAGTTCGGGGGTGGCTCCGACGTAGCGACGGCCGTCGGCGGTGGGCATCGAGTAGATGGCGCAGATCGGCTCGCGTAGTCGTAGTCGCTGGGCGACGGCCGCCGGGTCGATCGGCTCGGGCACCGAACCGAGCACCGCGCGAGCGAGCACGACCTTGTCGATCTCCTTGGAACGCAGGATCTCGACGGCCAGGGCCACGTTGTGGGCGTACTCCTCGGGCGTCGGCTGCAAGGTCAGCGATCGCAGGCTCTGGGTCTCCTGGACCGGAGCCGTCGCGCCGGCGAGGATCTCCTGCCAGCCCGAGGACCCCTCGAGGCGCGTCATCCACGCGTCGCCCTCTTTGGTCTGGGTGACGCAGAACTCGGGAACGTCGAGTTGGGCGCGCGCCGAGCGGTCGAAGGGCAGAGCGCCGAAGGCGACGATCCCCGAGCCGGACGGTCCGTCGCTGCCGGCGAGCTCGTGGCGATGCAGCGCACCGCGCGCGTCGAAGGGTGCTTCGAGCCCCTCGTCCAGCACGACCTGGTCGACCGAGCGGCCAAAGCCCACCCGGATGACGTCGGCGGTCTCGAGCAGCCATCCGTCGCGGGCTCCGACCGCGCGCAGTGCGTCGAGCCGCTGGGGCTCGATGGCGTCGCGCAGGAACCTCACGACGTCCTCGTCGCGATGAACTGCTGACTGAGCCCGCCCATCACGCGGCGGTGGTTGACGGCGCTGAAGCCCGAACGATTGAGCATCCGCGCGATCTCGTCGCTTTCGGGCAGGTAGGCGGTCGACTGGGGCAGGTAGCGGTACGCGGCGCGGTCCGAGAGCAACGATCCGATGAACGGCACGACGCGGCGGAACCAGAACCTGAAGCCGGCGCGCCACAGGCCCGAGCGCGGCTCGGCGACCTCGAGCAGGGAGAGCCGCCCGCCCGCGCGCAGCACACGCGCCATCTCGTCGAGGGTGGCGGCGAGGTCGGTGAAGTTGCGCAGCGCGTAGCCGCACGTCACACCGTCGAAGCTGGCGCTGCGAAACGGCAACGACGCGGCGTCGGCCTGGACCCGCTCGGGCATCGCGCGCCCGGCGGCGAGCATGCCGTAGGAGAGGTCGGTGGCGACAGCGCTGTGGCCCTGGCGCTCGAGTTCCCGGGTGAAGTCGCCGGTGCCCGCCGCGATGTCCAGCACGACGCTCTTGGGAGGCAGTCGCAGGTCGCTCACGGCACGACGCCGCCAGCGCGCGTCGAGGCCGAACGTCATCAGCTTGTTCACCAGCTCGTAGCGCGACGCGATGGCGTCGAACATGGCGCGGACCTGGCGGGTCTTCTCTTCGCCTTGGGGGAGGGGGCTCTCGGGCAAGTGAACTAGCTGTAGTAGCGAAAGACCACTTGGGCGACGCACGACGGCTTGGCGGCGTCCTGCACCTCGACGATGACGTCGAGGGCCACCTGCACGCCACCGGCCACCGGTTCCACCGAGGCGAGCGTCGCGCCGGCGCGGATCGGTGAGCCGACCGGCACCGGGCTCGTGAACCGCACCTTGTTGGTGCCGTAGTTGACGCCCATGGCGACGCCTTCGACCTTCATGACGCTGCCCAGCAGCACCGGGATCAGGGAGAGGGTGAGGTAGCCGTGGGCGATGGTCTGGCCGAAAGGGCCGGTCTTGGCGCGCTCGGGGTCCACGTGGATCCACTGGTGGTCGCCGGTCGCGTCGGCGAACAGGTTGACCTGCTCCTGGGTCACGGTGTGGTAGTCCGAGTAGCCGAGGTGGGTGCCGATGAGGGGCGTCAGGTCTTCAATGCTCTTCACATGGGTCGTCATAGGAGCCTCCTCGACAACTCTATCTTTTCGGCCCTGCTCCGCCCTGCGGTCGTGGAGTCTCGGCATAGAATCGCGACATGAGTTCCGTCGTCCATGCCGAAGAGCATCGCCAGATCGAGAGCGGCTGGTTCCGCGCGGCGATATTTGGCGTGAGCGACGGTCTGGTCACCAACGTCTCGCTGATCCTCGGCTTCGCCGGTGCCAATCCGGGCCACGGCGTCGTGCGCCTCGCGGGACTCGCCGGCCTCGTCGCGGGGAGCTTCTCGATGGCGAGCGGTGAGTACGTTTCGATGCGCGCCCACAAGGAGATGCTCGAGTACGAGATCGACGTGGAGCGTCGGTCGCTCGCGCAGCACCCCCAAGCCGAGCAGAAGGAGCTTCGTGACCTCTTCGTCAGCCAGGGCATCGAGCCCGAACTGGCCGACCGGCTCTCGACCGACCTGATGAGCGACCCTGAGTTGGCGCTGCGCACCCACGCGCGTGAGGAGCTCGGCATCGACCCCTCGGCCACGGGTTCCCCGTGGTCCGCGGCCTTCTCCTCCCTGATCGCCTTCTCCCTGGGCGCGCTCGTGCCGTTGCTGCCGTGGCTGTTCACCTCGCGAGGCAACGAGCTGGTTGTGAGCTGCGTCCTCGCGGGCGTCGGCGCGGCGGTCGTCGGCGGGGCGATCGGGTGGATGACGCGCAACGGCATCGCGCGCTGGGCGATGCGCCAGGTCGCCATCGCCGCCCTGGCGGCCGCGGTCACCTACGGCATCGGCCGACTGGTGGGTCACTAGGAGCGCGTGAAGCGTACGAGCCGGTCGTCGCGCACGACCTTGAAGCCCAGCGACTCGTAGAGGGCCTTCGCGCCAACGTTGGACTCGTCGACGAAGAGCATCGCGTGGGTGACGCCCTTGCGCCGAAGGACCTCGAGGCCCTGGGTGACCATCACGCGGCCGAGGTCGCGTCCCTGGAAGTCGGGGTGGACCGAGATGATGTAGATCTCGCCGAAGCGGTCGGGATGCAGCTCGTGGACCTTGGTCCAGCACGACGCGGCGAGACGGCCGTCAATCTCGAGCAGCAGGAATCCCGAGGGGTCGAACCACGGCTCACGGGTGCGCTCGTCGAGGTCGGCGAGCAGCCACGCGCCCTGCTCGGGGTGCGAGGCGAAGGCCGCGTTGTTCTGCTCGAGCCAGGCCTGCTCGTCACGTCCGGGTTCGAAGTTGCGAAGCGTCGCGCCGGCCGGGACGTCCACGCAGGCCACGGGCAACGCCACCTGCATGAGCTGGAGCGTGCGAACGACCTGGCACTTCGCATGGGCGGGCGTCTGGGGCCCCCGGGTCCACCAGTCGAGGGTCTCGTGGGTTGCGAGCAGGTTCGAGAGCAGTGCTTCGTCGACGTCGCCACCGCACATCTCGACCATCGCGTGCTCGGTACCGTTGACCATGGCGTACTTGACCAGGACTTCGCCGTGGTACTGCAACCAGTGCTCGGCCCGCCATCCGTGGACCACGGTGCGCCGGCGAGCCTCGTCGATCGCCTCGCGCCCGAGCAGCGACTCGGTGCGGTTCAGCAGGTTGAGCACGTCCAAACGCCGCTCGGGGGTCAGGGTGGTGCAACGCTGCCACGAATCAGTCATGGAGGAAGGTTATCGGCGCGCCCTAGCCAATTCGGCCAGCCACGCGGTTCAGCCGTCGCAGCAGCGCCCCGATCGTGCGCTCCGCCGCCACCAGTTCGGTGTAGGTGTCGGGGGGCATCGCCGAGCCCTCGGTCTCGACGAGCGCGGTGATGCGCGCGGAGAGCTCGTTGAGCGTCGAGGTGATCGTGTTGAGTTCGGTGTGCATGCTCATCGACTGGCTTTCGCTCGGGCGCTTCTCGCTCGCGCTTACTGTAGTGGTCGATGAGTGATTCGACGAGCGCAGCGGGTGAGGGAGCCTTGGCGTGGTCGAGGATCCTCGTGCGCGGGCCCCAGAGCGAGCAATTCCTCCAGGGCCAACTGAGCCAGGACCTCTCGGCGGTGCCCGATGAGGGTCTGTGGGCCCTGATCCTCGCCCCCGACAGCGTGGTCATCACCTCGTGCCAGGTCACGAGGGTCTTCGAGGGCTT
This sequence comes from Acidimicrobiales bacterium, assembly GCA_017883045.1. Taxonomy (GTDB): domain Bacteria; phylum Actinomycetota; class Acidimicrobiia; order Acidimicrobiales; family RAAP-2; genus RAAP-2. The sequence goes on along the minus strand of JADGOJ010000002.1, from coordinate 30,875 downwards.
CGCGCTGACGGTGCCGCGATCGCTCGGTGAGGCGGCGCTGGCACGCTTGCGACGGTTCCTGTTGCGCACCGAATGCACCCTCGATCTCGTCGAGGTGGAGGAGGGACCATTCCACACGATCGTTGAGCAGATTCGCGCCGGCGCCCCGGGACCGGCGGAGTTCGCCGGTGGGTTGACGCCGCACAGCTTCGGCCGTTCGTTTGTGGCGTCGACGATCTCGTTCACCAAGGGCTGCTTCACCGGCCAGGAGTTGGTCGGACGGCTCGACGCACGCGGATCGAGCGTTCCGTGGCGCCTGGTGCGGGCCTCGGGTCCGTCGTTCGAACGGATCGACGAGGTGTTGCGATCGAAGGGGCCCGCGGGCCACCAGGGCGTCACCAGCGCGGTGCGTACCGGCGAGACGGTGATCGCCCTGGGCATTGCGCACCGCACCCTGCTGGGCGACGAGTTGCTCGACGCCGTTGAGGATGTCGTCGTCGAGCCGATTGCCTGAGCGGCGTCAGGTGGCGCCGTTAACGTGGTGATGAAGGAGTCGCCACGTGCGGTTGAACACTGAAGGTCTATTCATCAAGGTCTCGGGGGTCACCACGGAGGAGGACGCGCTGTTCTCCATCGGGCTCGGCGCGAGCGCGGTTGGCTTCGACTTTGGTCCCACACCCCGGCAGATCTCGGTCAATGCCGCCCACGACATCGTGCGCCGACTGCCCGGGGGCGCGATCTCGGTGGGGGTCTTTCGAAACGAGATGCCCGAGCGCGTCGTCGAGATCACCAATACGCTGGGCCTCTCCGCCGTCCAGCTCGACGGCGCGATCACGTCAGGCGCGCTCGCCTACGTGGCCGAACGAGTCAACACGGTGATGCGTTCACTGCCCGGCATCGGCAACCCCGACCTCGCCGTGCCGATCCCCGGAGTCGACTACCTCGTCTTGCCCGACTCTGACGATCACGACTCGCTGGTGGACTGCCTCGCTCTGTTCCTCGACGACGCCGTGCGCACCCCGATGATCGCCTCGGGTGGGCTCAACCCTTCCAACGTCGTCGACATCGTGCAGAACTACCCGGTGTGGGGTGTGGACGTGCGCTCGGGAGTGGAGACCGCGCCGGGCGTGAAGGATCCGGTCCTGCTGGGCCAGTTCATCGCCAACGCGCGCTGGGCCTACGACCACACCTACGTTGAGCGTCACCACGACGAGTGGCCGCTCTGATCAGCCGTTGAAGCGGCGAAAGACCACGCTGCCGTTATGGCCGCCGAAACCGAACGAGTTCGACAGCACCACCTCGATGTCGGCCCTGCGCGGTTCGCCGATGACCACGTCGAGCCCGCACTCGGGGTCGACGTTCACCGTGCCGGCGGTGGGTGGGATCAACTGATTGAGCAAGGTCATCACGGAGACCACGCCCTCGAGCGCGCCGGCGGCGGCGAGCGAGTGCCCCAGGTGGCCCTTGATGGAGGTCACGGGCGGAGCGTGGTCGCCAAAGACGTGACGCACGGCGACCGACTCGGCCAGGTCGTTGAGCGGGGTCGAGGTGCCGTGGGCGTTGATGTGCGAGACGTCCGTCGCGCTGACGCCGGCGTCGACCAACGCCAACTCCATGCAGCGGATGGCGCCGTGGCCCGAGGGGTCGGGTGCGGTGATGTGGTGGGCGTCGGCGGTCGAGGCGGCGCCGAGGACCTCGGCGTAGATGGTGGCGCCGCGCGCGAGCGCGTGCTCCCACTCTTCGAGCACGACGATCCCCGCACCCTCGCCCATGACGAAGCCGTCGCGGTCGACGTCGAAAGGCCGCGAGAAGTCGCCGCTGCTGAGCGCGGTCATGTTGCGGAACCCGGCTTCGGCGATCGGCACTATCACGGCCTCGGCCCCGCCGGCGATCGCGACGGTGCTGCGACCGGTGGCGACGAGCCGCGCGGCGTTGCCGATCGCGTGGGTCCCAGCCGCGCAGGCGGTGGTCACCGTCTCACACGGCCCACCCAGACCGAAGCGCATCGAGACCGCGGCGGTGGCGGCGTTGGGCATCATCATGGGCACCATGAAGGGCGAGACCCGGTCGGGACCCTTCTCATTGAGGATGCGCAGCTGCTCGATCACGGTCTGAAGCCCACCGATGCCGGTGGTGACGATGCTGCCCGCGTCGACGATCGGTCCGGTGAGACCGCTCTGGTTCCAGGCCTCGTCGGCGGCCATCAACGCGTAGAGCGAGAAGGGGTCGAGGCGGCGCAACTCCTTGGGTCCGCCGATGTGCGAGGCGTCGAAGGGCGCGATGCGCTTGCTCTCGGGCGCGGTGCTCTTGGCCAGCGCGCTCCACAGCGCGTCCACGCCGATGCCCGCGCACGTGAGTGCCCCGAGCCCGGTGACGGCGACCCGGCGACCCTGTACCGGCCCCGATGGGGTGACGGCTACCTGCACTACAGCTTGGCGTAGATGAGTTCGAAGGCTTCGCCGACGGTTCGGATGTCCTTGAGCTCGTCTTCCGCGACTTCGATGTCGAACGTCTCTTCGAGGGCCATGACGAGCTCGACCAGGTCGAGGCTGTCGGCACCGAGGTCGTCGGCGAAGGAGGCTTCCATCGTCACCTTCGAGGGGTCCACCGCCAGCACCTCGACGGCGTTATCGGTGAATTTCGTTAGAGCTTCGTTGCGGTCCATGGTCTTACCCCTTTTTCTGTCGCTTCATCGTACTAAACGGTCCAGGGACCTGTGACACCTAGTGGCCCATCGCCATTCCGCCATCGACGCAGAGCACCGCTCCGGTGATGTAACGGGCCTGATTGCCGGCGAGGAACCCGACGACGCCCGCGACGTCGCTGGGCTGTCCGATGCGGCCCATCGGGATCATGGCGGCCATGGTGTCCTTGGCGGCGCCGAGGTCGGTGGTCATATCGGTGTCGATGAGGCCCGGGGCCACGACGTTCACGGTGACCCCGCGGGCGGCGACCTCTTTGGCGAGCGACCGCGCCAGGCCCACCAGACCGGCCTTGGCCGCGGCGTAGTTCGCCTGGCCGGGCACGCCGACGAAGGGGCTGATGGAGCTGATGAAGATGATCGAACCGGTCCGGGCACGCACCATCGAGGCCATGGTCGCGCGGGCGGTGTAGAACGCCCCGTCGAGGTCCGTGGCGATGACCTCGTGCCACTGCTCGTCGGACATGCGCATGGCGAGTCCGTCGCGCGTCACGCCCGCGTTCACGACCGCCACCCCCACCGGGCCGAACTCCTCGATCGCGGCCTTCACGGCCTCGTTGACGGCCCGGGAGTCGGCGACGTCGAGGGCGAAGGACTTGGCGCACCCGTCGGGCGCGTCGCCCGAGCGCGACATCGCGACCACCCGGTCGCCTTCGTGGATGAAGAACTCCGCGATGGCGGCGCCGATGCCGCGACTGGCTCCGGTGACGATGACGTGTCGGCTCACAGCGAGACCTCCTGCATTTCACTGAGTGTGGCGGGGGAGAGTTGGACCTCGAAGGAACGGATGCGCTTGGTGAGTCCGGTCAGAACCGCACCCGGCGGCATCTCGACGGTCGTCGTCACCGACTCGGGCAGCGCGAGCGTCGCACGAAGGAACTCCACCGGCGAGGTGAGCTGGCGCGACAGCAGTGCGCGCCACTCCTCGGCGCTGGTGTGCACCTCCCCGTCGACGTTGGCGATCAGCATGGCTTCGGTTGTTCCCCACTCGACGCTCGACAGCGCCTTGTCGAGCTCGGCCTGGGCCGGCGCCATCAGTGGCGAGTGGAACGCGCCACCGACCGCGAGCGGCGTGGCGCGGCGCCACCCAATCTCCTTGTGACGGTTCAACACGACCTCGAGCCCGGCCGTGGTCCCGCTCACCACGATCTGGCTCGGGCCGTTGATGTTGGCGACCCAGACCTCGTCAAGTTCGAAGAGTGCCTGGCGCGCGCCGTCGTCGCCCCCCATCAGCGCAACCATGGAGCCCTCGGTCTCCTTGGCGGCGCGGGCCATGGCCGCGCCGCGCACGCCGATCAGTCGCGCGCCGTCCTCGATCGACAGCAGGCCCGAGGCGACCAGGGCCGAGAACTCGCCCAGGCTGTGGCCGAGTAGGTAGCGCGGCCGAACACCGCGGTCGAGCAGTTCGAGGTAGCCAACGATGGAGAGGGCGAAGGTGGCGATCTGGGCGCGGTCGGTGCGCACGACCTCCTCGTCCGAGGTGCTCAGCAGCAGTTGCGCGACGTCGAGACGTGCGGCTTCGCTGATGCGATCGATCTCGTTCCAGTGGCGCGACGACTGCCACGCAAGTCCCGCGCCTCCCGAGAGCGATCCCTGGCCGGGGAAGAGCACGACCACGTCGTCGCGAAAGGGCAGGTTCGTCAGTTCTGGCACCTTCTTACGGTAACAGCGTGCCCGGAGTGGGACTCGAACCCACACACCCTCTCGAGTAAAGACTTTTGAGGCCTCCGCGTCTGCCGATTCCGCCATCCGGGCTGCGGCGACAACGGTAGCAGTAACCGTAAGGTGGCGGGAATGAGAGCGACGCTCTGGCGACAGGACATCGAGATTCGCTTCGCCGTCCGCGCCGGTGCGCAGCGCCACGACGCGCGCTCGCGGCTGTTCCTCGAGGTCGAGCACGACGGCGTCGTCGGCTACGGCGAAGTGGCCCCCCAGCCGCACGCGTTGAATGGCGATCCGGGACTCGCCGACGTGCTCGACGAGGTGCGCGTCTTCGTGCTGCCCCAGCTCGAGCAGATCGTCGCACGCGAAGGCACCGTGCCGTCGTGGAGCCGGGTCGCGAGGTTCGCCGGCTCGAGGGCGGCGAGCAATCCCGCGGTCGCGTTGCTCGAGATGGCGCTCTTGGACCGCGAACTTCGAGCGTCGGGTCGTTCGATCGGCGACCTCTGGCCGGCGCGCTACGCGACCCCTCTGCAGGCGACGGTGTCGCTGCTCGACGAGGATGAATGGCATGTCGAGCGCGACGTCGCCCGGGTTCGCGCGAAGACCGCGCCGGGCACGCCGAGCGCCTGGGCCCTCGAGCGCCTCGCCGCCCTCGACCGCCCGGTCCTGCTCGACTTCAACTGCACCGCCACCAGCGACGCCGAGGTGGTCGAACAGGTGCGCGCGATTCGTGCCGTGGCTCGGGTGGTGGTGGTGGAGCAGCCCTTCGCGGTCGGCAACGTCATCGACCAGGCGCGACTCGCCGCGCTGCTCGATGTGCCGCTCAGCGTGGACGAGGGCGTGCGATCGCTGCGCGACCTCGCCCAACTGGTGCGCTACGGCGCGGCGTCGATCATCTGCGTGAAGCCGGCGCGCGTGGGCGGGCTCGCCAACGCGCGCACCCTCATCGCCAAGGCCCAGGAGTCGGGGCTGCGGCCCTACGTCGGGGGCTTCTTCGAATCGCCCTACGCCCGCTCGGTCCATCGCGCGCTTGCCGCCAATGGGGTCGACGAGCCGAGCGACCTCGGTCCGGTGCCGGTGGTGCTCGTGGGCTACGACCGCGAGGTCGATGAGGCGCCGGGCGGCTTCGGCGTCGTACCCTCGCCCGAGATGCTGGCGCACGCCGCCGTCGTCACGTCGGTCGACTGACGACGGATTTAGACTGATTGCATGGGTTCACGCCTGCACAAGCGCCATCTCGAGGACGTGCAGAGGGTGCTGTCCGTGGCGCGCGAGAGCCTCAACGTCCTCCAAGAGCAGGTCGCCGTGTGGAATGACGCCTTGGACGACGCGCGGATCCGCGCCCTGGTCTCCGAAACGCCCCTGCAGGCCCACGAATACGACGAACTTTCGCGCCACGTCGCGGCGGCCAACGCCGAGATGAAACGGCGGGCCCAGGAAGTGAAAGAATTGACCGCCGCGAGGGACGAGCTCCTGCGCAACTGGACACCGAAGGACGACCATGGATAAACGTGTTGTCATCGCCGACGACGAGTCGATCATCCGTCTCGACCTCAAGGAGATCCTCGAGGGCGACGGCTACCTGGTGGTCGGAGAAGCCGCTCGCGGTGACGACGCCCTCGCCATGATCCGCGAACTCGAGCCCGACCTGGCCCTGCTTGACGTGAAGATGCCCGGCATCGACGGCATCGAGGTCGCCCGGGAGCTGAAGGGCTCGGGCACGATGGTCGTGCTGCTCACGGCGTTCAGCCAGCGTTCGCTCATCGAGAGCGCGCGCGACGCCGGCGTCGTTGCGTACCTGGTGAAGCCCTTTCGCAGCAGCGAGCTACTGCCCAAGTTGGCGGCGCTGTTGCATCCGGCCACGGCCGCACCGCACGAGGAGCCCGAGGCGAGCCACGTTGACGACAAGATCGAGACGCGCGAGATCGTCCAGCGCGCCAAGGAGCTGCTGATGGAGCAGCGCGGCCTGGACGAGCCCGCGGCCTTCGAGATAATCCAGCAGTCCGCGATGCGTGGACGCACTCGGATGCGCGACGTCGCCCAACAGATCTTGAAGGGCGAGTTCGTTGGCTGACGACTCGACCGACCAGCGGCCGCTTCTGCTGTTGGATGGCATGTCGTTGGCGTTTCGCGCCTTCTTCGCCCTGCCCACCGACATCAAGACCTCCGACGGCCTGGTCACCAACGCCCTGCACGGGTTCGCGTCGATGCTCGTGTCGCTCGTCCAGACCCAGCATCCCAGGGCCCTCGCGGTCGCCTTCGACCTGCCCGGAGGGACGTTCCGAGACGAGATGGTGGAGGACTACAAGGGCGGGCGCGCCGAGACGCCGCCCGAGCTCGATCCCCAGTTCGATCTCATCAGGAACCTCTGCAAGGCGCTGCACATCCCGGTGCTCGGAGTGAAGAACTTCGAGGCCGACGACGTGCTGGCGACCCTCGCCACGTGGGGACGCGAGGAGAAGATCCCCGTCATCGTCGTGACCGGCGACCGAGACACCTTCCAACTCGTCGAAGACCCCTACGTGAAGGTCCTCTACAACCGGCGCGGCGTGTCGGACTACTCGCTCTACGACGAGGCCGGCATCTTCGAGCGCACCGGAGTCGAGCCCGAGCGCTATCCGATGCTCGCGGCGCTGCGCGGCGACCCCTCGGACAACCTGCCCGGCGTGCCCGGGGTCGGGGAGAAGACCGCAGCGAAACTCTTCGCCCAGTACCGCGACCTGGACGACCTCTACGACCACCTCGCGGAACTGACACCCAAGCTGCGCGAGAACATCGCCACCTACGAGGAGCGCGCTCGAAACAACGAGAAGGTCATGCGCCTGGTGCGCGACGTGCCCCTTGACTTCACGTTGCGCGAAATAACGCTCGGGGGGTGGAACCGCGACGAGGTCGCCACCTACTGCGAGCGCTTTGAGATGAACACGATGCGCGCTCGGTTCGACAAGTTGATGAAGGAGGGCCTGCTCGGCGAGCCCGCCTCGACGGCGTCGACGTCAACGGCGAACTTGGCGCCCGCGAAGGCCCCGCCCGCCAAGGCGCTGAAGGTGGAGAAGCGCCTGGCCACCGTGATGGCGACGACGGCTTCACCGGTCGTCTCGTACCGCGCGGGCCGGGTCGCCGTCTTGGATCCGGCGAGGGGCACCGCCGCCCTTGGCGACGCCGTCGAGTTCCTCGAGTCGATCGGCGACGCCGCGCCGAGCGGCCACGACCTGAAGGGCCTCTACCGCCTCGCCGCCCAACAGGGTCTCGCGGTGCCCGAGCCGGCCGACGACACGGCGATCATGGCCTTTTTGGTCGACGCAACCAGCGGACGCTACGACCTGGCCGACGTCGCCAACCGCTTCCTCGACGAGCCGATCGCCGCGACGACACCCTCGCTGTTCGAGTCGTCGTCGGACGACGAGACGCTGCTCTACGAGGTGCAGCTGATCGCGCGTCTGCGCGAGCATCTGCGCGCGGAGATCGAGCGCTGGGAGTTGAGCTTCGTCTACGAGCAGATCGAGCTGCCGCTGGTGATGGTGCTCGGGCGCATGGAGGCGAGGGGCATCCGCGTCGACGTCGAGATGCTGCGCACTATCGCCGGGGAGTTCGCGGCCGAGGCGAGCGCCCTCGACGCCCAGATCCAAGAGGTCGCCGGCCACGAGTTCAAGGTCAATTCGCCCCAGCAACTCCAGACCGTGCTGTTCGACGAGCTCGGGCTGACGGCGGTGAAGAAGATCAAGTCCGGCTACTCGACTGACGCCTCGAGCCTCGAGGCGATACAGACCGAGCACCCGATCGTGGCGCTCATCCTGCGCTATCGCGAGGTGGAGAAGCTGCGCGGGACCTACGGACCGCCCCTCATCGCGGCGGTCGCCGCCGACGGGAGAATCCACGCAACGTTCAACCAGACCGTGGCGCGCACCGGCCGGCTCTCGTCGGACAACCCCAACCTGCACAACATCCCCGTGCGCAGCCAAGAGGGGCGACGGCTGCGCTACGCCTTCGTGCCGAGCGAGGGATGGGTCCTGGCGGTGTCGGACTACAACCAGCTCGAACTGCGCATCCTGGCCCACCTCTCTCAGGACTCGGGCCTGCTCACCGCGTTTGCATCGAACGAGGACGTGCACCGCACGATCGCCGCGTCGGTCTTTGGCGTCGCGCCCGACCAGGTCACTTCCGAGCAGCGTGAACAGGCCAAGGCCGTCTCCTACGGCCTCGCCTACGGCATGGAGGCGTACGGGCTCAGTCAGCGCCTCGGGGTCAGCGTCGCTGCGGCCAAGGAGGTCATGGACAAGTACTTCGCCGGCTTCCCAAGCCTGCGCGCCTACATGGACAACACCATCAAGGAGATACGCAACCAGGGCTACTCGCGCACCGAGTTCGGCCGGATCCGCCCGTTCCCCGACCTCGCCACGGCGACCGGCCCCCAGCGCCAGGCGGCCGAGCGCCAGGCGATGAACGCCGGCATCCAGGGTCTCGCGGCCGACGTCTTCAAGTCCGCGCTGGTGCGCCTCGACCGGCGCCTGCGCGCCGAAGAGCTCGAGGCCCGCCTCATCCTCCAGGTCCACGACGAGGTCCTGGTCGAGACCCCGCCTGACGAACAGGCCCGCGTGGGCGCGATCATCGTCGACGCGCTCACCAACGCGGCCAATCTCAGCGTCCCGCTCGAGGTCTCGCTGCACTGGGGCGACAACTGGGCGACCGCCAAGGGCTGAATCCCTGAATGCTAAGGTTATTTCCTGGGTTTGCACCGGAAACCCAACCCCAATCGTCTAGCTGACCCCGGTGTGGTCGCAATAAGGAAGTACGCATGTCGGACGGCACCAGCCTCCTCTCCCCAATCCAGATGGGAACCTTCGACGAGGACGGCAACTATGTCCCTCGCGTCATCACCGAAGACAACATGGTCGGCACCGACCTCGCCACCCTCGTCGGCGACAGTGTCCTCGAGTTCGAGGACGGCGATCTGGTCAGCGGCACCGTCGTCAAGATCGACCACGACGAAGTGCTGCTCGACATCGGCTTCAAGTCCGAAGGCGTGATCCCCGCTCGCGAGCTCTCGATCCGCAACGACGTCGACCCCTCCGAGATCGTCTCGCTCGGCGAGCGCATCGAGTGCCTCGTCCTGCAGAAGGAGGACAAGGAGGGACGTCTCGTCCTCTCCAAGAAGCGCGCCCAGTACGAGAAGGCCTGGAGCAACATCGAAGAGTTGAAGAACCGCGACGAGGTCGTCAAGGGCGTCGTCATCGAGGTGGTCAAGGGTGGACTCATCGTCGACATCGGCCTGCGCGGCTTCCTGCCCGCGTCGCTCGTCGAGCTGCGTCGCGTTCGCGAGCTGCAGCCCTACATCGGCAAGACCGTTGAGGCCAAGATCATCGAACTCGACCGCAACCGCAACAACGTCGTGCTGTCGCGCCGCGCCTGGCTCGAAGAGACCCAGAAGGAACAGCGAGGCGACTTCCTCAGCAACCTCAAGCCCGGCGAGCGTCGCCACGGCGTCATCTCCTCGGTCGTCAACTTCGGCGCTTTCGTGGACCTGGGCGGCATGGACGGGCTCATCCACGTCTCCGAGCTCAGCTGGAAGCACATCGACCACCCGAGCCAGGTCGTCGCCGTCGGCGACGAGGTGGACGTCGAGGTGCTCGACGTGGACTTCTCCAAGGAGCGCATCTCGCTGTCGCTGAAGGCCACCCAGTCCGACCCGTGGCAGGTCTTCGCCGACAGCCACGCGGTGGACCAGTTGGTGTATGGCCGCGTCACCAAGCTCGTGCCGTTCGGCGCGTTCGTCCAGGTGGGCGAGGGCATCGAGGGACTCGTGCACATCTCGGAGATGGCCGCGCACCACGTCGAGTCGCCCGACCAGGTCGTCACCGCCGGCGAGGAGCTGTGGGTCAAGATCATCGAGCTCGACACCGCGCGACGCCGCATCAGCCTGTCGATCAAGCAGGCCGCCGAGGGCGGGGAGGTCTCCGAGGAGTACCGTGAAGCCTTCGGATCGCACGCCTACGACAACGAGGGCAACTACATCGGTGGCATCGAGTACGGCGAGTTCACTCCCGAGACCGAGGCCCAGGCCGCGTGGGCCGAGTACGCCGTCGACGTCGCCGGCAAGGCGCCCGAAGATGGGGACGCCGACGTCGCGAGCGACGAGCCAGCTACCGAGGCGACCGAGGCCGTCGAGGCGACCGAGGCCGTCGAGACGCCCGAGGAGCCCGCGGGCGAGTAGTCATTCCGTTTCGCACTAGCTCGTTCTCGGCGCCGAAGGTGGCGGGAACGGGCTTTTCGCGTTCTTCCGCTGGCACACCGAGCGTCCGACGCAGGGTTGTGCTGAGAGATGGGTTCGTCGGCCGCACGCGGCCCCGGCCGCGCGCAGAGGAGCGGGCCTCCGCCGGCGTCGCCTTCGGCACTCGTGCGCGGCGGGGGTAGAGTCCGCTGGAGAGGGCCGAAGTGGCGTCTACTCGACTGAGCGGGCGCCGGCGGAGGTCGCGTGACGTGACGAAAGAATGAGGTGCCGACCATGCTCCTATTTGCCAGCAAGACCATCACGCCTGAGCCGCTGGACGTCGGCCCAGGAAGATTCAGTCTGGTGGACGTCGTCTCTCAGGCCCAGGGTGCTCCCGTCTCGGCGGGAGTGGCCGAGATCTGGAAGTCGGCGCCGGTGGACTTCGACTACGACAACGACTGCGCGGTGTGCTACATGCTCGAAGGGGAGATAACGCTCAGCGAAGGTGGAGAGAAGCACCGATTCCTGCCCGGGGACGTCGTGTACATACCCCAGGCCAAGGGACTGGTGGTGCTGTGGGAGACCGACTCGTACGGGAAGTTCTTCTACGTCACCTACCCGCACTGGCGCTGACGGAGGAACCTACCGGTCCGTTGTCGCCCCTTGTCGGCGCCGTCAAGGGGTTACTTGCGAGTGATGGACAGAGGGAAGTGGCAGGCCACCTGGTGGCCCGGGGCCACCTCGCGGGGCTGGGGCTCTTCGGCGGCGCACCGCTCCGTGGCGTTGGGGCACCGGGTGCGGAAGCGACACCCGCTCGGCGGGTTCATGGGGCTCGGCGGCTCACCCTCGAGCACCTGGCTGTGCATCGGCGAATCGGGGTCGGCCTCGAGCGCCGCACCCAGCAGGAACTTCGTGTACGGGTGCGCCGGCGCCTCGTAGAGCGCGTCGGCCGGCCCGATCTCGCAGATCTTGCCCAGGTACATCACCGCGACGCGGTCGCTGACGTTCTTCACGACCGCGAGGTCGTGGGCGATAAAGAGCAGGGTCAGTCCGTACTCGGCCTTCAGGTCCTCGAGGAGGTTGAGGATCTGGGCCTGGACCGAGACGTCGAGCGCGGAGACCATCTCGTCGCAGATCAAGAGTTTGGGCCGCATCGCCAACGAGCGGGCGATGGAGATGCGCTGGCACTGGCCCCCGGAGAACTGACGGGCGTAGCGGTTGCCGTAGACCGCGGGATCGATGCCGACCTTGCTCAAGAGGTCGCTGATCATCGCGTCGCGCTCGGGGCCCCGCACCTTCTTCCAGCAGTCGAGGGGCTCGGCGACGATGTCTTTCACGCGCCGACGAGGGTTGAGCGAGCTGATCGGGTCCTGGAAGATCATCTGCATGTGGGTGCGCGCGTTGCGCAGCGCCCGTCCGTTCTGTTCGGTGATGTCCACGCCCCCGAGCTCGATGGTGCCGCTCGACGGCTCGACGATGCGCATAAGGGCCTTGCCGGTCGTGGACTTGCCGCAACCGGACTCGCCGACCAGCCCGAGGGTCTCACCCTCGTAGATCTCGAAGCTCACCCCCGCGACGGCGCTGACCGCGTGGTGGTGATGGCCGAAGGTGACCGTGAGGTCCTGGACCCTCAAGAGGGGCTGGCGCGTGTCGGTCATGGGGCCGCGACTCCTCGGGTGGTGGGAAGGGGGTTCCAGCAGGCGAACGAGTGACCCGGTTCGGCGGCGGGCTGCAGCTCGGGGCGCTCCTGGTGGCAGCGGTCGGTCGCGTACGCGCACCTCGGCGCGAAGCTGCACCCCTGGGCCAGCTTCAGAAGGTTCGGCGGCCGGCCGGGAATAGTCGCGAGTCGCGTGTGCGGGTGGTTCGAGACCTTGGGCGAGCTCTCGAGCAGCGCACGCGTGTAGGGCATGCGGTGGTGGTAGAAGACCTCGCGGGTCGAGCCGGTCTCGACGATCCGCCCGGCGTACATGACGACGATGCGCGAGGTTCGCGTCGCGACGACCCCGAGGTCGTGGGTCACGAGGATCACCGACATCTTCAAGCGGTCCTTCAGCTCGTCGAGCAGGTTCAGGATCTGGGCCTGGATCGTGACGTCGAGGCCCGTCGTGGGTTCGTCGGCCATCAGCAGCTTGGGCGAGCAGGCGAGCGCCGTCGCGATCACGACGCGCTGGCGCATGCCGCCCGAGAGTTGGCCGGGATAGGCGTCGTAGCGTTGGGCGGGCGAGGGGATGCCGACCAGCTCGAGCAGCTCGATGGCCCGGGCCCTGGCGGCGGCGCGGTTCATCCCCATGCGCACGCGCAGGGCCTCGTCGATCTGCTTGCCGATGCGCATGACCGGGTTGAGCGACGTCATCGGGTCCTGGAAGACCATGGCGACCTCGGTGCCCCAGATCTGGCGCTTCTCCTTCTCACTGGCCCCCACGACCTCGAAGCCGTTGACGCGCGCCGAACCGGTGACCGTCACGTTGGCGCGCGGCTGGAGCCCCATGATGGTGCGCGACAGCACCGTCTTGCCCGAACCCGACTCGCCGACGATGCCGAGGGTCTCGTTGCGTTCGAGGTCGAACGAGACCCCGCCGACCGCGGGCACGAGGCCGCCGGCGGTCGCGAACGTCGTCGCCAGGTCCTTGACGACGAGCAGCTTCTCGCTCTCGCTCATAGTTTGACCTCGGTCACGTCGAAGTGGGTGCGCAGGCGGTCGCCGATGAAGTTGAGGCACAGAAGGAACAGGCAAAGGGCCAGTGAAGGGAAGATGACGAGCCACGGATTCTGGGCCAGGACCGTGCGCGCCTCATTGATCATGTTGCCCCACGACGGTGTCGGGGGGTTGACCGACAGGCCGAGGAACGCCAGGGCGCCCTCGAGCGTGATCACCGTCGCGATGCCGATCAGCAGGAACGAGACGCCGATCGGCGCGATGTTGGGCAGCAACTCCTTGATCAGGATCCGGCGGTCGGTGGCACCCTGGACCTTGGCCGCGATGATGTAGTCCTTGGTGGCGACGTTCAAAGTGGCGGTGCGGATCACGCGGTACACCAGCGGGACCGAGGCCAGTCCGATGACCACGATGATCTTCAACAGCGCCCGCGGGGTCCAGAACGAGAGCACGGCGATGGTGGCGATGATGGCGGGGAAGGCTAGCAGGACGTACATGAAGGTGGTCAGCACCGTGTCGAAGCGTCCGCGCTTGTAGGCCGCCAGCATGCCGAGTGGCGCGCCGACGCCGAACCCGATGACCATGGCGCCGACGCCGACGGCGATCGAGACCCGCGACCCGAAGACGACGCGCGAGAAGATGTCGCGTCCCAGGTCGTCAGTGCCGAAGAGGTGGTGCAGGCCCGGCCCGACGTTGATGGCGTTGTAGTCCTCGAACAGAGGGTTCTTCATCGGCAGGACGTTGGCCAAGATCGCAGCCAGGACGTTGACGCCGATCCATCCGACGCAGATCCAGAACAGGATCCCGAGCGGCTCGGTCTTCTCGGGCTTCTCGATGAGCAACGTCTCCTCGAGAAGCGAGAACTCGTTGGCTACGTTACTCACGGCTGATCCTCGGGTCCACGATATTGATGACGAAGTCGAAGATGAAGTTGATCAAGACCACACCAACCGAGACGGTGAGCACGATGCCCTGCACGAGAAGGAAGTCGCTCGTGTTGATGGCGGAGATCAGGGTGTAGCCGAGCCCGGGGATCGCGAGCAGGTACTGGACGACGAAGCCACTGGCCAGCAACCCGCCGATGTTGACGCTGGCGGCGCCCAGCAACGCCACCGACGAAGGGCGAAACGCGTGGCGCCACATGATTCTTCGCTGGCTGATGCCCTTGGAGCGGGCCATCGTGATGAACTCCTCTTGGAGCGTTGCGATGAGGTCGCTGCGCAACACCCGGTAGTAGACGACGAAGGACCCGATGGCCAGCGTGAACGCGGGCAGCGCCAGACTCTCGAGATTGCCGATCGGGTCGCTCGCGAACGTGACGTACGACGAGGGTCCCGTGTGGGGGATGCCCAGTTTGATCGAGACGAAGAGCACCAGCAGCACGATGATGATGAACGGCGGCACCGAGAGGAGGGTGAAGCTGCTCGCTCCAAGGACCCGGTCGAGCGGGCCGTCGGGCTTGCGCGCCGAGCGCATCGCCATCGGGATGGCGGCCACGAAGGCGAGGAGCTGGCTCAGCACGATGATCTCGAGGTCGATCGGCAGTGCGGCCCGGATGGTGGCCGCCACCGACGACTGGGAGATGAACGACGTGCCCATGTTGCCTCGGATGACGTTCCCGATCCAGGTGAAGTACTGCAGGTAGATCGGCTTGTCGAGGCCCAGTTGCTTGAAGAGCGCCGCCTTGTTCGCCGGGGTGGCCCCGGTCCCGAGGATCACGACGGCGGGGTCGCCGGGAAGCAGGTGGATCAGGTAGAAGCTCCCGACCGAGATGACGAAGACGATGCCGAGGAGCATCACTAATCGTCTGGTCACGTACCTGAGCACTCTTCCCCCTCTAAGACTGTCTAGGACAATACTCAACACCCGAGGTTGCCAACTGTCACGCGAGAGGCCCGCTCGGCGCGAACGGCTCGACAAAGGGCTCGACGCCCGACGGCTCCTTCGAGGAGGCGTGATCGAAGGATGGTCGATGCAACCGATCGGACTATTCGTGCTCTTGCGATGGTGACGGTTTCGGTCGCTGTGAAGAGAGATGGGAGTTTCGGCACAATGTCACAATTGAGCTGTGAGGGCCGTGGTCTGACGACTAGGGTGACCGACAAGAGTGTGTGAATTCTGCATCAGACATGACCAGGGAGTGCTCGATGACCAAAGGTGTTTCGAGCACTCTGCGACGAGTGGCAGCGTTCGCTGGTGCGACCGTGATGGTGTCGACCCTGTGTCTGTCGGTTGGCGCCGGTGCGACCGGTGACGCGGTGATCAGTCGGTATCTCATCACGAATCCGTTGGCGAACGGCGTCGCGATCGCCGACAACGTGCTGCAGCCGCTCATCACCTCCGGTGAGAATGCCGCCGACGCAGACCTCGGCGGCAGTGGCTACGCGAAGATTGCGGTGGCCGGGTGGGTGGACCAGGGGACACAGCTGGAGGTCGTCTCCGAGTTGGCCGCCTTCACCGTCCCCGTTCCAAGCGAGTCCCTCGGTCTGAGTTCGGCTGTCGTCGACGCGTGTCCTGCGCCGGCGGGCGTCACCCAGACCACGACGAGCGTTGCGCTGATCCCCGGTTCGGTCGAGGTGTCGTGCATCGACAGCGGCTCGGGACTGCCGAAGACGGTCATCGGTTGGATCTCGTCGAATGTCCTGGCGTTCCTCTTCACCGTCAATCTCTCGCCGAGTCAGGCCGAGGCGGTCGCCGTCTCGCAGTCGACCCTGATCCCGACGAGCGGCATCGACCTCGCGGCCAAGACCCGCTACACCATCGCGCGATTCGCCCTGAACTCCTCGGCATTGGACCCCCTGCAGAAGCTGCAGATCTACCGTGACGCGGTCGCCCTCAGCGCCATGACGCCGACCGCGGTCCGCTTCGTCGGACACCAGAGCGTCAAGGGACCCGCGGGCCCCGCTCGACAGCTGGCCGTGAGCCGCGTGAGGGCGGTGTACAAGTATCTCGTCGCGCAGCTGAAGTCGCTCGGGTTCACTCCCACCACGCTGCAGGGTATCGGCCTCGGCTCGGGACAACCGGTGATCTCGACGATTCAACGCGGATCGCCGTCATCGAGCCTCGCGGTGAACGTCGACGTTGCCTACCTGGGGTGAGCCTCGGCCGCATCGAGCTCCGGCGGGGTTCTGTGGCGCTTCCTAGGAGGGGACTGGGTGAGGCGCCGGCTCCCGGCTCGATCGGGGCGCTCGACGAGTCGCGGATGTAGCAGGCCGTGACTACCGTGGTCTCGTGAAAAGGATTGCGATCGCGGGTGGGATAGGCGCTGGAAAGACGGCGCTCGGCGACCGCCTCGAAGCGCTCGGCTATTCGGTCATCGATGCCGACGTCATCGCCCATCAGATCACCCAACCGGGGAGTCCGGCGTGGCAGGCGCTGCGCGATGCCTTCGGCGACGCCGTGCTGGGCGATGACGGCTCGCTCGACCGCGCCTTCGTCGCCGAGATCGTGTTCAATGACGCCTCGGCCCTGCGTCGGCTCAACGGCATCACCCACGGCCAGATCGGGATGGAGATCGCCCGTCAGCTCGTTGCGGCCAATGGCCCGGCATCGTTCGTCGCCCTTCCACTCTTTCGCCCCGAGCATCGTGCCATCTTCAAGCTCGACGAGGCGTGGGCCGTCCTCGTCGACCCGGAGACCGCCGTGCGGCGACTGTGCGAGTTGCGCGGGTTCCGCGAAGAGGACGCCCGGGCTCGATTGGCGAACCAGATGAGCAACGAGGAGCGTTCTGCGATCGTCGACCGCGTCATCTGGAACGAGGGCTCGCTGGACGAACTGTACGCGCAGGTCGACGTGGCCCTTCGAGAGAGCGGCGTGGCGAGTGGATAGGTTCCTCGTCGAGTCACCCTTCAAACCAGCCGGCGACCAGCCGGCGGCGATCGCCGCGCTCGCCGAGGGGGTCGAGGACGGGCTGCGCTTCCAGACACTCGAGGGCATCACTGGCAGCGGCAAGACCGCGACCATTGCGTGGCTCGTCGAACACGTGCAGCGCCCGACGCTCATCCTCGAGCCGAACAAGTCACTTGCGGCCCAACTGGCCTCGGAGCTGAAAGAGATGCTGCCCCAGAACCGGGTGGAGTTCTTCGTGTCGTACTACGACTACTACCAACCCGAGGCCTACATACCACGAACCGACACCTTCATCGAGAAGGACAGTTCGATCAACGAGGAGATCGACCGACTGCGCCACGCTGCGACCTCGTCGCTACTGACCCACCGCGACACGATCGTCGTGGCGTCGGTGTCGTGCATCTACGGACTGGGCTCGCCCGTCGAGTACCGCGAGCGCATGCTGCAGTTGGAGGTCGGCGAGAGCATCGACCAACGGGCCCTGCTGCGCCGGCTCGTGGAGATGCAGTACAGCCGCAATGAGCTGGTCCTCGAGCGCGGGTCCTTTCGCATGAAGGGTGACACCCTCGAAATCCAGCCGGCGTACAGCAACGAAGCGATCCGGGTCTCGTTCTTCGGCGACGAGATCGAGGGGGTCTCGTTCTTTAACCCCCTGACCCAGGAGACGCGGGGCCGGGTCAAGGAGTTCACCCTCTTTGCGGCGTCGCACTACGCCACCGGCGTCGAGACCCTGCAGCGGGCCTGCCGGTCGATCGAGGACGAGCTCCAGGTGCAGTTGGCGACGTTCCAGGCCGAAGGCAAGCTCCTCGAGGCGCAGCGGCTGCGCTCGCGCACCGAGCACGACCTCGAGATGCTCGAGCAGACCGGCGTGTGCGCCGGCATCGAGAACTACTCGGCCCACCTCGACGGGCGCCGGCCCGGCGAGCGGCCCTACACCCTGCTCGACTACTTCCCCGAGGACTTCCTCGTCGTGATCGACGAGTCCCACGTGGCGGTGCCCCAGGTGCGCGGACAGTACGCCGGCGACCGGTCGCGCAAGGAGACGCTGGTCGAGCACGGGTTCCGCCTGCCGAGCGCCATGGACAACCGGCCGCTCAACTTCGACGAGTTCATGGAGCTGGTCCCCCAGATGGTCTTCGTCTCGGCGACGCCCGGTCCCTACGAACTCGAGCACAGCGACCAGATCGTCGAGCAGGTGATCCGTCCCACGGGACTGCTGGACCCGGTCGTGACGATCGTACCCACCAAGAACCAGATCGACGACCTACGCGTGCGCCTGGACGTCGTGATCGAGAGGAACGAGCGCGCGCTGGTGACCACGCTCACCAAGCGCATGGCCGAGGACCTCACCAACTTCCTCGCCAAGGCCGGCTACCGGGTGCAGTACCTGCACAGCGACATCGACACCATCCAGCGCATCGAGATCCTGCGCTCGTTGCGCCTCGGTGAGTTCGATGTCCTGGTCGGCATCAACCTTCTGCGTGAGGGCCTTGACCTTCCCGAGGTGTCGCTGGTGGCGATCCTCGACGCCGACAAGGAAGGGTTCCTGAGGTCGCGCAGCGCCCTGATCCAGACCATCGGGCGCGCCGCTCGCAACTCGAACGGCCAGGCCATCCTCTACGCCGACCGGATGACCGACTCCATGCGCGAGGCCGTCTCGCTGACCGAGCGCCGGCGCATGCTCCAGATCGCCTACAACCTCGAACACGGCATCGAGCCCCAGACGGTCATGAAGAACGTCGCCGACATCCTCGGACGGCTGCGCAGCGAATCGATGCCCGAGCCCTCGAACAAGAGCCACGGCATCTCCTCGCTCGAGGCCATGCTGCCCGACGACCTGTCGCTCGAGATCGCCCGGGTGGAGAAGGCGATGCTGCTCGCCGCGGGCGAACTGCGCTTCGAGGAGGCGGCCGCGCTGCGCGACATCCTGCACTCACTGCAACGCCAGGGCGTCGCGACGCCGGTCGACGAACTGGTCTTCGATGGCTGACCGGTAGATTCCCATCATGTCTTCATCCATCCGGGTGCAGGGCGCCCGCGTCCACAACCTGAAGAACCTCTCGGTCGAGATACCGCGCGACCAGCTGGTGGTGTTCACCGGCCTGTCGGGCTCGGGCAAGTCCTCCCTGGCCTTCGACACGATCTACGCCGAGGGCCAGCGCCGCTACGTCGAGAGCCTCTCGGCGTACGCCCGCCAGTTCCTCGGCCAGATGGACAAGCCCGACGTGGACTTCATCGAGGGCCTCTCCCCGGCGATCTCGATCGATCAGAAGACTGCTTCGCGCAACCCGCGCTCGACCGTCGGGACCATCACCGAGATCCACGACTACCTGCGGCTGCTCTTCGCGCGCATCGGGGTCCAGCACTGCCCCAACTGTGGCAAGCCCGTGACCCGCCAGACCGCCCAGCAGATCGTGGACCAGGTGCTCTCGCGCGGGGCCGGTGAGCGCTTCTTGGTGCTCGCGACGGTGGTCGAGGGGCGCAAGGGCGAGTACAGCACGCTGCTGAACGAGCTGGTCGGCCAGGGCTACTCGCGCGCTCGCGTCGACGGGACCGTGGTGGAACTGGCGGACCGCGAATCGCTCACGCTCGCGCGCTACGAGCAGCACACCATCGACGTCGTGCTCGACCGGCTCAGCGTCAAGACGGCCAACCGCCAGCGGCTCACCGAATCGGTCGAAGCGGCCCTGAAGATCACGCGCGGTCTGGTGTCGTTCCTCTTCCTCGAGAACGACGAGTTGGTGCAGTTCTCCGAGAAGATGGCCTGCAACGACTGCGGCATCAGCTTCAGCGAGCTCGCGCCGCGCGACTTCTCCTTCAACTCCCCGTACGGGGCGTGCCCGGTCTGCACCGGACTCGGCACGAGGTTCGAGGTCGATCCCGATCTGGTGGTCCCCGACGGGTCGCTGGCCCTCTCCGAGGGCGCCCTCGCCCCTTGGGCGGGCCAGCGCTTCAAGTACTTCGAACGCCTGATCGAGGGCATCGCCACCATGGGCGACTTCGACGTCGACACCCCGTGGAAGAAGCTGAAGGCCAAGGACAAGAAGCTCATCCTCTACGGCGTCGACAAGCGATCGGTGCCCGTGAAGTACCGCAACCGCTACGGCAAGGTGCGCAGCTACGACACGAGCTACAACGGCATCGTCGACTGGCTCGAGCGCAAGCGCAACGAGGCCGACGGCGACTGGTCGCGCGAGCAGGCCGAGCAGTACATGCGCGAGGTCGAGTGCCACACCTGCCAGGGGCAGCGTCTGAAGCCCGAGGTGTTGGCGGTGAGGATCCACCGTCACAACATCGCCGACGTCAACTCCATGACCATCGACGAGGCGATCGACCTGTTTCGCAAGCTCAAGCTGACCAGCCGCGAGGAGACCATCGCGCGACGGGTGGTGAAGGAGATCGTGGAGCGCCTCACGTTCCTGATGGACGTGGGCCTGGACTACCTGACCCTGAGCCGGGCCTCGGCGACACTGTCGGGCGGCGAGGCCCAGCGCATCCGGCTCGCGAGCCAGATCGGCAGCTACCTCGTCGGCGTGCTCTACGTGCTGGACGAGCCGTCGATCGGGCTGCACCAGCGCGACAACCGACGCCTCATCGCCACGCTCGAGCGACTGCGCGACCTCGGCAACTCGGTGATCGTCGTCGAGCACGACGAGGAGACGATCCGCCTCGCGGACTTCATCGTGGACATCGGACCGGGAGCGGGCGAGTTCGGAGGGCGCGTCGTGCACGCGGGGACCTACAAGGAGCTCCTCGAGAACGCCGATTCACTGACCGGGCAGTATCTCTCGGGCGTGAAGTCCATCGCGATCCCGTCGACTCGTCGCAAGGGCGACGGCAAGAAGCTGACGATCAAGGGCGCGCGCGCCAACAACCTCCAGAACATCACGGTCAACGTGCCGCTGGGCGACTTCGTCGCGGTCACCGGGGTGTCGGGCTCGGGCAAGTCGACGCTGATCAACGGTATCTTGCTCGCGTCGCTCGAGCACCAGATCAACCGCGCCAAGACCACGGCCTTCGAGCACGACACCATCACCGGGGTCGCCAACCTCGACAAGGTGGTCGCGGTCGACCAGCAGCCGATCGGGCGCACGCCGCGCTCCAACCCGGCGACCTACACCGGAGTCTTCGACAAGATCCGCAAGCTCTTCGCCGACACCCAGGAGTCCAAGATCCGCGGCTACCAGCAGGGCCGGTTCTCGTTCAATGTGAAGGGCGGGCGCTGTGAGGCGTGCGCCGGCGACGGCACGATCAAGATCGAGATGCACTTCCTGCCCGACGTGTACGTGAACTGCGAGGCCTGTGACGGCTCGCGCTACAACCGCGAGACGCTCGAGATCCGCTACCGGGGCAAGTCGATCAGCGACGTCTTGAACATGCCGGTTGCCGAGGCCCTCGACTTCTTCGACCGCCAGCCCTCGATCCTGCGTCACATCCAGAGCCTCGCCGACGTCGGGCTCGGCTACGTCCGACTCGGTCAGCCGGCGCCCACGCTGTCGGGCGGCGAGGCCCAGCGCGTGAAGTTGGCCACCGAACTGGCGCGCCGACCGACCGGGCACACCCTCTACGTGCTCGACGAGCCGACGACCGGCCTGCACTTCGAGGATGTCAACCGATTGCTGCACGTGCTGCACCGCCTGGTCGACCAGGGCAACACCGTGCTGGTGATCGAGCACAACCTCGACGTCGTGAAGACCGCCGACTGGGTCATCGACCTCGGCCCCGAGGGCGGCCGGCGCGGCGGTCTCGTCGTCGGCGAGGGGACCCCCGAGGCAATCGCGAAGTTGAAGACCGCCACCGGGCTCGTCTTGAAAGAGGCGTTGAGCGCACACGGCAGGCTGTAGTGCTCGCCAAGCCTTCGGGCATCCCGCGCCAGAGTGGCTGCTACCTCTTTCGCAACGAGAAGGGGTCCGTCGTCTACGTCGGCAAGGCCCGCTCCCTCGCCCAGCGCCTGAGCAGCTACTTTCAGCGCTCCGACGGGCTCTCGCACAAGACCCAGGCCCTGATGGTCGAGGCGACGTCGGTCGAGTGGATCGTCACGCCCACCGAGCTCGACGCGCTGATCCTCGAGAACGAGCTGATCAAGGAGAACCAGCCGCGCTACAACATGCGCCTGAAGGACGACAAGAGCTTCCCGTACGTGGCCCTCGACCTGCGCAAGGACTTCCCGGTCCCGTTCACCACGCGCAGCCGTCACGTGAAGGGCGTGCGCTACTTCGGGCCGTTCGCCGACGTGCGAGCGCTGCGCGTCACCATGGACGAGCTGCTCCAGGCGTTCCCGCTGCGATCGTGCACCGAGCACAAGTTCAACTACCAGCAGCGCATCGGGCGCCCCTGTCTGCTCTACGACATCGGCAAGTGCTCGGGGCCGTGCGTTGGGGCCGTCGACGCCGAGGGCTACCGCAAGCTCGTCCAGTCGTGGGCCCAGTTCTTCGACGGCGACGTGCGCCAGCTGCGCACCCTGCTGACCCAGCAGATGAACGAGGCTTCGGAGAAGAAGCACTACGAGGCCGCGGCGAGGGCCCGAGACGGCCTCGAGGCGCTCGAGCGCGCCGCGAGCGCCCAGAGCGTCGTGCTCGACGACCACTCGAATCTCGACGCGATCGCGGTCGCGACCGACGGCGGGCGGGCCGCGGTCGCGCGATTCCGTGTCCGCTTCGGAAGGATCATCGGACGCACGGTGCACCTGGTCGATCGCTCGATGGACGAAGACGACGCCGAGATCCTCGAGAGCGTGCTCACCGACATGTTCGTCGACGCCGAGTCGGTGCCGCCGGTCGTGCTCGTCGCGAGTCGCTCCTCGGCGACCGCGTTAGTGGGGGAGTTCCTGGCCGATCTGCGCGGCAAGAGGGTCGAGGTGGTCGCCCCCCAACGGGGCAAGCGCCGGCGCACCGTCGAGTTGGCGCAGAACGACGCGCAGTCGGTGATCAACCGTGACTCCCTGCGCCGCCAAAGCGACCACAACGTGCGCGCCCGGGCGCTCCAAGAGCTCGGCGCGGCGCTGGGCCTCGTCCAGCCGCCCTTTCGCGTGGAGTGCTTCGACATGAGCCACCTGCAGGGCACGAACTACGTCGGGTCGATGGTGGTGTTCGAGGACGGCCTGCCAGTCAAGGGCGACTACCGCCATTTCAACGTGAAGGAGGCGCTCGGCAACGACGACGTCGGTGCGATGGAGGAGGTCGTCCGGCGACGCCTAGCCCACTGGAACGACAACCAGGGCGCCACCAAGTTCCGCCGCCCCGACCTGATCATCATCGACGGAGGCCTGCCCCAGCTGCACGCCGCCCAGAAGGCCGCCGTGGCGGCGGGCGTGAGCGACGAGGTCGAATTCGTCGCGCTCGCCAAGCGCGAGGAGCTGCTCTACCGCCCGGGCTCGAACCAGCCGATCGGCCTCGAGCGTGGGTCCGAGAGCCTCTACCTGGTCCAGCGCGTGCGCGACGAGGCGCACCGCTTCGCCATCTCGTTCCACCGCTCCAAGCGCGGCAAGTCGATGGTCGCCTCCACCCTCTCGGGCATCGAGGGGCTCGGCCCGGCGAGGCGTGATCGGCTCCTCGCCGAGTTCGGATCGCTCGACGCGCTGCGCCGCGCGACGTCAGACGAGCTCAGGGCCCTCGCGTGGCTGCCCGACGACGTCGCGGCAAGGCTCTACGATCGACTACATGCGCCGTCTCGACCGCGGCCCGCGAAGGGGAGTCCACACGATGAGTGAGGTGTTGCTGGTCACGGGGATGTCGGGCGCCGGTCGTTCGACCGTGTCGGCCGCGCTCGAGGACATGGGCTGGTTCGTCATCGACAACCTCCCGCTCGAGCTGATCGTGCGCGTCGGCGAACTCGCCACCACCGGGTCGCGCGACTACGCCGGCGTGGCCTTCATCGTTGGGCGCTCGGGGGCGGTCCAGCCCGATGCCCTGCTCGCCGTGGTGAAGGAACTCCAGCAGCGCCACACGAACGCCAAGATCCTCTTCCTCGACGCCCCCGACGACGTGTTGATCCACCGCTTCGAGGGCAACCGGCGCCGCCACCCGTTCGAGGCCGCGACCCTCGCCGAGTCGATTGCCGGCGAGCGCGCGTCGATGCAGTCAATCCGCGACGCCGCCGACCTGGTGATCGACACGGGCTCGATCAACACGAACCAGTTGCGCTCGAGGATCGTCGAGACCTTCACCGAGTCGAGCGGAACGGGCCCCTTGCGCGTGTCGCTCGTGTCCTTCGGCTACTCCAACGGCATCCCGCGCGACGTCGACCTGGTGTTCGACTGCCGGTTCCTGCCCAATCCGCACTGGGTCGAGGAACTGCGCCCGTTGTCGGGCCTCGACGAGGCCGTCGCCACGTACGTGCTCGAGCAAGAGCCGGCCCAGCACTTCTTGCGTGACGTGGTCTCGATGCTCGAGTGGCAGATCCCCGAGTTCGCCAAGGAGGGCAAGTCGTACCTCTCGATCGCGATCGGCTGCACGGGCGGGCGGCACCGCTCGGTGGCGATCGCCGAAGAGCTTCGTCGACGCCTTCACATCGAGCACGCTGTCTTCCATCGCGATCTCGCGCGATGAAGGCGGTGGCGGTCGGCGGTGGCCACGGCACCGCCGTGTCGCTGAGGGCGTTGCGCCGGGTCTGCGACGACGTCACCGGCGTGGTGTCGGTCGCCGATGACGGCGGCTCCAGTGGTCGCCTGCGCGCCATGCTCGACGTCGCGGCCGTGGGCGACCTGCGCAAGTGCCTCGGGGCGCTCGCCGATCCCCAGAACCCCCTGACCCAGTCCTTCGAGCACCGATTCAGCGTGGGCGAGCTCAACGGGCACACCGTGGGAAACCTCCTGCTGGTCGGTCTGATCGACGCCACGGGGAACCTCGAGGAGTCGGTGCGCGCCGTCGCCCAGGTGATGGGCGTCAAGGGCACGATCGTGCCGGCGAGCTGTGAAGGCGTCGTGCTGGTCGCCACCACCGAAGAGGGCGACCGGCGCGGGCAGACCGAGGTGATGCGCTCCTCGACGATCCGGCGAATCCGTCTCGAGCCGGCCAACCCCGCCGCACCCATCGTCGCGGTCGAGGCCATCGAGCGTGCCGACCTCGTGCTGATCGGTCCGGGCTCGCTCTTCACGAGCGTGCTCGCGGCCTGCGTCGTGCCGGGCATCACCCAGGCGCTCTCGGGCACGAGGGCCCGCAAGGTCTACGTGGCCAATCTGCGCCCCCAGGTCCCCGAGACCGAGGGATTCACGCTCCAGGATCACGTGGACGCGCTGGAGCGCCACGGCGTGGCCCCCGACGTGGTGCTCGTCGACCAGCGCTCGCTCTACGCCACCCAGCCGTGCTCGCTCGAGGTCCACGCAGCGGACCTCTCGGGCAGAAATGGCCTGGTGCACGATGTGCAAAAATTGGCCGAAGCGGTTGTCGCCGAGGTGCGATGATTGATGTCCGACGAGAAGAGGAGTGCCCAGTGGCAATACGCGTGGCAATCAACGGATTTGGACGTATCGGACGTGGCTACCTGCGCGCATCGCTGTCGAACCCCAACGTCGAGGTCATCGCGGTCAACGACCTGACATCGCCCCATACCAACGCCCACCTCTTGAAGTACGACTCGACCCAGGGGCGGCTCGACGCGCCGGTCAGCATCACCGACGACGGCATGAAGGTGGGGGACCGGACGATCAAGGTGCTCGCCGAGCGCGATCCCGCGGCGCTGCCCTGGGGCGAGTGGAAGATCGACGTGGTGATCGAGTCGACCGGACGCTTCACCACTCGTGACGCCGCCGCCGCCCACCTCAGTGCGGGCGCGAGGAAGGTCATCATCTCGGCGCCGGCGACCGACGTCGACGGCACGTTCGTCGTGGGCGTCAACGAGGACACCTTCGACCCGGCGACCCAGCACGTGATCAGCAACGCCTCGTGCACCACGAACTGCTTCGTGCCGATGGTCAAGGTGCTCGACGACGCCTTCGGCGTCGACGCCGGCCTGATGACGACCGTGCACGCCTACACCAACGACCAGAACCTCCTCGACCTCGAGCACAAGGACCTGCGCCGCGCCCGGGCGGCCGCGGTCAACATCGTGCCGTCCTCCACGGGCGCCGCGCGCGCGACCAGCCTGGTGCTCTCGGCGATGAAGGGCCGCCTGGACGGGACGTCGCTGCGCGTGCCGATCCCCGACGGCAGCATCACCGACTTCACCGCCATCGTGCGCTCCACCACGGTCGCGGAGATCAACGCCGCGTTCAAGGCCGCGGCCGAGGGTGCGCTGAAGGGCGTGCT
The DNA here is from genome assembly GCA_017883045.1 of Acidimicrobiales bacterium. Lineage (GTDB taxonomy): Bacteria > Actinomycetota > Acidimicrobiia > Acidimicrobiales > RAAP-2 > RAAP-2. Next base: position 4,575 of record JADGOJ010000002.1, on the reverse strand, counting down.
CGTGTACACCGAGGATCCGATCGTCTCGTCGGACATCGTGGGCAGCCCGGCGTCGTGCACGTTCGACTCGCTGATGACCATGGTCCAGCGGATCGACGACACCAGGAGCCTCGTCAAGATCTTCGGCTGGTACGACAACGAGTGGGGCTACTCGAACCGACTGGTGGACCTGACCGCCCACGTCGGCCAGTAGCCAGTGACGACCTCCCTGCCTTCCTACGAGCGCTGGGGGAGTCTCGCCGGCAAGAAGGTCCTCGTGCGCGTGGACTTCAACACTCCGGTGGCCGAGATCGACGGCGTCGTGCAGGTCACCGACGACTTTCGCATCCGCTCGACGGTGCCCCTCTTCGTGGACCTGCTCGCTCGCGGGGCGACGGTGGTCGCCTGCACGCACTTCGGCCGTCCGAAGGGGCAGGTCGTGGCCAAGTACAGCGTCGAACCGGTGCGCCGTCGCCTGGCCGAGCTGTGCCCGAACGTCGAGCTCTTGGAGAACCTCCGCTTCAATCCCGGTGAGGAGGCCAACGACCCGCAGTTCGGGCGTTCGCTCGTCGAAGGCTTCGACTACTACGTCAACGAGGCCTTCAGCGCATCGCACCGCGCCCACGCGTCGATCATGATCCCCCCGACGCTCATCCCCAGCGCCGCGGGTCCCAACCTCCAGCGCGAGGTCGCGACGATCCAGGGACTGCTGGCGAGCCCGGCGCGCCCGTTCGTGGCGATCGTCGGCGGGGCCAAGGTGGCCGACAAGCTCGGCATCGTCAAGGTCCTGGCCGAGAAGGCCGACACCGTGATCGTCGGGGGCGGCATGGCCTTCACGTTCGAGGTCGCGCTCGGGCACACCATCGGCGCCTCGATCCTCGACCCAACGCACGTCGAGGAGTGCGCGTCGCTCCTTGCCGGTGGCCGGGTCCTCGTCCCGAACGACTCGAGGGGCCTGCCCGAGGGTGCTCCGTTCGGCCGCGACGGCGGGACCGACGAGGTGGTCGACTTCGGGGTCAGCATCCCCGACGGATTCGTCGGCCTCGACGTGGGTGCCGAGACCGTGGCGGCCTTCACCAAGGCAATCGCCGGGGCGGCGACGATCCTCTGGAACGGCCCGATGGGGGTCTTCGAAGACCCCCGGTTCAGCCGCGGCACCGAGGCGGTCGCTCGCGCGGTCGCCGCATCGCACGCGGTGTCGGTGGTCGGCGGCGGTGACTCGGTCGCCGCGCTCCAGTCCTACGGCCTCGAGGGTGACGTCACCTTCGTCTCCACCGGAGGCGGCGCGTCGTTGGAGCTCGTCGAACTCGGCGACCTCCCGGGCCTGCGGGCCCTTCGTGAAAGCAAGTGGAACTGAATGTCGACCGTGAACAAGCCGCTCGTGATCGGCAACTGGAAGATGAACCTCGACTTCGTCGAGGCGGTGCACCTGGGCCAGCAGATCGGGGTGATGCTGCGCAACAAGCCGGCCGAACACACCGAGATCGTGGTGGCGCCACCCTTCGTGGACATCCGCAGCGTGTCCTCGATCGTCACCTCCGAGAGGATCCCGATCGCGGTCTGCGCCCAGCACGTCAATCCCCATGACAACGGGGCCCACACCGGCGAGGTCAGCACGTCGATGCTGAAGCGACTTGGTGTCGAGTGGGTCCTCGTCGGGCACTCCGAGCGACGGGCGAGCTACGCGATGGACGACGCCGTGGTCGCCGCGACGCTGCGTGCCGTCGTGCGAAGCGGCATGAAGGCGGTGCTCTGCGTCGGAGAGGCCCTGGAGGTCCGAGAGGCCGACGGACAGGACGAGTTCGTGCGCGAGCAGTTGCTCAGCGCTTTGAACGGCCTCGATCCCAAGTTCCACGATCAAGTGACCGTCGCCTACGAGCCGGTCTGGGCGATCGGCACGGGACTCACTGCATCGACTGAGCAGGTGCGCGCGATGACGACGCACATCCGCCTGGTGCTGCCCACCCTGTCGATGGGCGCGAGCCGTGTGCTGTACGGCGGATCGGTCAGCGCGCAGAACGCTGCGTCAATCCTCAGTGAGGGCCGGGTCGACGGCTTCCTCGTCGGGGGAGCGAGCCTCAAGGCCGAGTCGTTCCTCGCCGTAGTCCAGGCGTGCGACGACTGCTACGCTTTAATGGCTAATCGGAGGTCGTGATGTTCACGTGGACATTCATCGTTGTTGAGGCCATGTCGGCCGTCGGACTGATCTTCCTGGTGCTCTTGCACTCGGGACGCGGTGGCGGCATCTCTGACCTGCTCGGTGGCAGCATGGGCTCCGCGGCGTCGGGCTCGACCGTGGTCGAGCGCAATCTGGACCGCATCACGATTGCCGTAGCGCTGATCTTCACGTTCGCCACGCTGACGCTCGACCTGCGTTTGCAGTAGCTGCCATGATCCCCAGAGGATCGATTCGCCGTGCCGCGATCGGTGCACTCATCCTCGCCGTGGCGCTGGTGCCGATCGGCCAGTCGGACGCGACGACGGCGGCGAGCGCTGGGCCCTCGAATACCGCCAAGACCCTCAGCGTCTCGCTGCCCGGACCGTTTAGTGGCTGCACCTTCCTTGACGGTGCGGCGACCGCCACCTCGAACTCCATCCTCGACCTCATCCGCCCGTCGGCCTTCCTCACGACCTACTTGGGTAATCCCTACGGCGCGGGAGGGCCGATCGCGTCGGCCGAGTTGACCTCGCTGGCGCCCGAGGTGGTGCGCTACACCATCGCCCCCCACGAGAAGTGGAGCAACGGCGCGTCGTTCACCGGCGACGACCTACGCGGATGGTGGCTCAAGGCCCGAGGCCTCGCGAGCGTCCAGAGCGACGGCTACCGCGCGATCAAGACGCTGGTCGTCTCGAAGGACGGCCTGACGGTCACCGCGACCTTCGCGTCACCCTACGCCGACTGGAATCTCCTCTTTCGCGACGTCGAAGCGTTGGGCGCCTCGTCGGGCTGCTCGCTGCGAGCCCTCGTCCAGCGCCCGTCACTCGGGCCCTACTGGGTGATGAGCGCGACTCCGAGCCGCATTGTGCTGATGATGAACACGAACTGGCCACTCAACATCCACCGGTTCGGTCGAATCGTCCTGACCAACGCGGGCGCGCTGCCAGCCTCGCCCAACGCCCAGTTCGTGAACTACTCCCTCGACGTCAGTCGGGCCCAGCTGCTGGCGCTGAGCTCGCACCCGACGGTACTCAGCCACATCGGGGCGTCGACCAACATCGAGGAGATCACCTTCGCACCGGATCGACCGTTCACCAAGAGGATCGCCGTGCGCGAAGCGTTGAGCTGGTCGGTCGACCGCCAGAGCCTGATCAACCAGCTCTGGGGCGCGGTCACGTTCTCGCCCTCGCCAGGCGCCTCGGCCCTTTATTCGCAGGGTCAGAGCAACTATCCCGGTGCCAGCGGTAGCGGACCGTCGTCGCAGTCCACCACCACGACCCTGGTGGCGAACGGCTCGGCCGTTGGCCTCGCCGACTGCCTGGCGTGCGCGATCGACGTGCTCGACAAGAACGGGTTCCATCGAACATCGTCGGGCTGGGCCACGAGCGGCGGATTCCCGCTCATCCTGCGCATGGCCGTCGGGCCCAGCGGCCTTGACGCCTCGGTGGCGACCACCGCCGTGCGCCAGTGGGCGCGGATCGGCATACTAGTCAACCGGGTCGATGTCCCGAGCGAGATGGCGGCCGCGGCCGAGGTCTCCTCCAGTCAGGCCGATCTGGCGATCTTCGCGCGGCCCACGAACACGGCCGCCTCGTACGCCGCTCGTTCGTGGTTCGGTCCCGGCTTCGTGGACTCCTATCCCGGAGGATGGCGCTCTGATGCCATCACGTCCCTCTTCAAGAAGGCCATCGCCAACTTCAATCCGGTGAGTGCCTCCACGACCTGGCTGACAATCGATCAGGCGGTACTTAACTCCTTTTGGGTGCGGCCACTCTTCACTTCGCCGTCTCTCTCGGAGTGGTCGAATTCACTGGCCGTAGTGAATCCGAGTTTCTCGATTCCCGGGTTGCTTGACCAGTTGCCGGGCTGGACGTCCGTTACTCCAGCGGCTCAAAGTTGACGTTGACGAAGTCGTTCTTCATTAGCGGCTAAAGTGGAAATCCGCGTCGGAGTGGCGGAATAGGCAGACGCGCCAGCTTGAGGGGCTGGTGCCCTTAGGGGCGTGCGGGTTCAAGTCCCGCCTCCGACACCACAGGTTTGCAACCCTGGTTCAATCCAACCTCTTGAAGCGTCACGAGAATCGGCGGTGCACCGACGACCTGGACCGTCAGTCGGTCGGGGAAGATGTTGACCGAGTCAACGAGGTCTTCGATCAGAATCCGTCGTTCGGCGAGGTTGGCTTCGTCCCACATTGACTCGAGATTCAAGTCGGCCAGCAACGAAGAGACCGCATCGAACTGAGATGCCGCGTGCTCCATGGTTCGCTGGGCGTGTTCGAGCGCGTCGACCTCACTCTGGAGTGCGATCCTGTGCTTCGTGAGTCTCGTTGACTCGTCGGCGAAGCCGTCCTGGTCGATCTTGTCGGCGTAGTAGAGATCGAGGAGCTTGCGCTCTTTGACCTTTAGTGAGGCGATGACCGACGCGGGGCTGGGCCCTCG
>JADGOJ010000016.1 GCA_017883045.1 Acidimicrobiales bacterium | reverse complement strand
CCCGAACCGCTTCCGATTCCACAGCGACCAGCACTATCTCAAGTCCGCGGCCGAGATGCGCTATCTGTTCCGAGAGATCCCTGAGGCGTGCGACAACACACTGCTGGTCGCCGAGCGCGCCGACGTCACGATCGAGTTCGACAACGACGCCCTGCCGCAGTTCCCGATCCCCGACGAGTTCAGGGGCGCCACGCACAAGGAGGGCGCGAACCGACTTCTGCGAGAGTTGACCTACGCCGGTGCCCGCGAGCGCTACGGCGACGCCCTCGACGACGAGGTGCGTACGAGGATCGACTACGAACTCGGCGTCGTGGCGGACATGGGATTCTCGGACTACTTCCTCGTCGTGTGGGACCTGATCCGTCACGCGCGTGAGAAGAAGATCCGCGTCGGACCGGGCCGTGGCTCGGCGGCGGGGTGCTGCATCGCCTACTGCCTGGGCATCGTGGACCTCGACCCGATCCGCTACGGACTGATCTTCGAGCGCTTCTTGAACCCGGGTCGCAAGCAGATGCCCGACATCGACATGGACTTCGACGAGCGCTACCGCGGCGACATGATCCGTTACGCGGCCGAACGCTACGGCTCGGACCACGTCGCCCAGATCGTGACGTTCTCGACGATCAAGGCCCGCGCCGCGGTGCGAGACGCGGCGCGCGTGCTCGGCTACCCTCCCCAGCTCGGCGACAGGATCGCCAAGGCCATGCCGCCGCTCGTGATGGGCCAGGACCTCCCGCTCGAAGCCTGCTTCACGCCCATGCCGGGCTTCGAGGGGCGCTACGCCGAGGCCACCGAACTGCGCGCGCTCTACGAGAGCGATCCAGAGGTGAAGCACGCGATCGACGTCGCCAAGGGCTTCGTCGACAAGCGCCGCCAGGACGGCATCCACGCGGCGGCCGTCGTGATCACCAAGGAGCCCGTGCTCGAGTACGTGCCGGTCCAGCGCAAGTCGGGGCCGAACGGGTCGAGCGAGGACGCGCCGATCGTCACCCAGTACGAGGCGACGGCGATCGAGAAGCTGGGCCTCTTGAAGATGGACTTCCTGGGGTTGCGCAACCTCGCGATCATGGAGCGCGCTCTCGAGCACATCAAGCGCCGCCACGGCGTCGACGTCGACATCGACCACGTTGCGCTCGACGACGCGAAGGTCTTCGACATGTTGAAGCTCGGCAACTCGATCGGCATCTTCCAACTCGAGGGCGACAAGATGCGCCAGCTCATGCGTCGCCTCGCGCCCACGAGCTTCGACGACATCGCGGCCCTCGTGGCGCTGTACCGACCGGGTCCACTCAGCGAGAACGTGCACAATGACTACGCCGATCGCAAGAACGGGCGCCAGGTGGTCAGCTACGACCATCCCGACCTTGAGCAGATCCTGGGTGAGACCTACGGGCTGATGATCTACCAAGAGGACATCATGCGCGTCGCGACCAAGATCGCCGGGTTCTCGATGACCGAGGCTGACGACCTTCGAAAGGCCTGTTCGAAGAAGATCCGCGAGATGATCCAGGCCCAGCGTGCCAAGTTCGTCGACGGTTCCGAGCGCGAGGGCTACGGGCGAGAGCTCGGCTCGACGATCTTCAACAAGATCGAGCCGTTCGCCGACTACGCCTTCAACAAGAGCCACGCCTACGGCTACGCGCTGATCGCGTACCAGAACGCCTGGCTGAAGGCGAACTACCCGGTCGAGTACATGGCGGCGCTGCTGACGTCGTTTCGCGACGACAAGGACAAGGCGTCGGTGTACCTGAACGAGGCGCGCCAGATGGGCATCACCGTGGGGGTGCCCGACATCAACGAGTCCTTCGCCGAGTACGCCCCGAGCCTCTCCCAGGACCAGACCATTCTCTTTGGCATGGCGGCCGTGCGCAACGTCGGCGAGGCTCTCGTGGACAAGATCGTCTCCGAGCGCGAGGCGCACGGCCAGTTCACCTCGGTCTACGACTTCATCCGCCGGGTGGACCCGGTGGTGTTGAACCGTCGCTCGATGGAGTCGCTCATCAAGGCCGGGGCCTTCGACTCGCTTGGGGTGCCACGTCTGGGCTTCTTGTTGAAGGTCGACGAGATCTGCGACGTGACGCTCAGCCGGCGAAAGGACCTGTCGCTCGGGATCACGACGCTCTTCGCCGCGATGGGCGACGGGGGCGACAGCCACGACTGGGAGGGCACCGAGATCCCCCTCTCGGACCTCGAGTTCGACAAGTCCGTGAAGCTGGACTTCGAGCGCGAGATGCTCGGCACCTACATATCGGACCACCCTCTCTACGAGGTGGAAGGGGCGCTCGCCGCCAAGACCGACGGTTCGATCATCTCGATACGAGAGCGCGGCGAGGAGCTGGCCCGGGTCGGCAAGGCTGTCACCGTCGGTGGCATCCTCGCCGAGGTCCAGATCCGCACGACCAAGATGGGCAAGCAGTACGCCCGGGTGGTGCTCGAGGATCTGGGTGGCTCGATGGAGATCAACTTCTCGGCGAACAACTTCGAGAAGTACAGCGGTTTCCTCGCCAAGGACAACATCGTGCTGGTCAAGGTGCGCCCGGGCTACGACGAGGAGCTGCGCTTCAGCGCCATGGACGTGTCGCTGCTGAGCACCGAGCGCGGCGACGGCGAACTGCGCCTGACCCTGCGCCCAGAGGACCTGACCGAATCATCGATTGCGACCCTGCGCGAGATCCTGACCAGATATCCCGGCAAATCACCGGTGATCGTCGAAGCCGGCGAGGCTGGCAAGGTCTTCATGCTGACCCCTGAATTCAACGTCCATATCGCGAGCGTGGTGGCCGATCTGCGTTCGGAATTCGGAAGAAACGTCATTAAGGCATAAGCCCGTCTGCGCGGGGTCGGAACTCTCGTAGAATGGTATCTATGGCCATGACCGTCACCACCAAGGACACCACCGCCCTCAGCGACGCAGAACTCGCCGAGATGGCCGATCTCTGCGTCGATCGCGAGCCCAACTTCGACATCGGTTTCTTGTCAAAGCAGCGCGAGGACTGGGTGCTCGTCACCCACGCCCGTGAGGGCAACAAGCTTCGCGGCTACTCGTTTTGCACCCTGGAGCGCATCGGCGGCACGCCGTCACTGCTCGTCGGTCTGCTGCTCGTGGACCGCAACGCCAAGTCCGACCAGACGCTGAAGGTGATGCTGCACGACCAATTCCGCCGGGCGCTGCTGGCCTTCCCTGACGAAGACGTGCTGCTCGGGTCCCGTCTCACGACTGCCGACGGCTATCGAGCCTTCGCCGGCCTCGAGGACGTGGTGCCGCGTCTGGGCTACCGGCCGACCGGCGAGGACCGCGCCTGGGGTCGACGTCTCGCCAAGCGATTTGGCTCGGAGAAGTCGATCGACGACAAGACCTTCGTGATGACCGTGTCGCCCGGGCCAGTGGGCGGGCTCGACTACATCGCCGCCAAGGGCGCGATCCCTGAGGGGGCCGTCACGCTCTTCGAGGACATCAAGCCCGAAAAGGGCGAGCGGCTGGTGGTCTTTGGCTGGGCCATGGCCGAGTCGCTCTCCTCGGGCAAGCTGCCCAAGTAGCTCAGCCCCGCGGCAGAAGTCCGGTGCAGCTCTTGTAGCAGTGCCCGTCGATGGGCATGGACAACGTCGTGAGCACGTACGTCGGACGGAAGCCCAGGGCCGAGGCGAGATCCTTGCCCGCCAACGACGTCCGACGCGTGGCCTCCATGGTGCGGATCGCGTGTGCGTCCTCGCACAGCAGCCACACGTCATCGCCGAACCATCCGAATCGCACCCATGTCGAGCCGTCGTCGTGTCGGCGCAGGAGTTGTGGTCCGCGGTCGGCCGCGATCAGCGCGACGCTCGGACGCTCGCCGCGGAACTCCCAGTAGGGCGCGCTCGGTCCGCGAAAGCCGAACAGGGGTCCGTCGGCGGGACTCGCGAGCTTCTCGAGCCAGCCGCGCACCCGACGGCCGCGATAGGTGCCGAGACGGCGGGGCAGGTCGGCGAGGGTGACCGCTTCGGGTTGGGCGAGGTCGTTGCGCTCGATGTCCGAGGCGAGTTCGCCCTCGACCACGTCGAACACGGCGAGGTCGGTCACGTAGTCGGCCGGCCAGGGGATGCGCCAACGGACGATCGCCTGGGACGCCAGGTCCACCACCGTCGTGGTCTCGTTGGTCGATCCGAGGACCAGGCCGTAGACCGTGGAGTTCGGCGTCAGGTCGATCGTCGGGCGCTGGGGCATCCGCTCGACCAGGCGTTTGATCGCGCGCGCGGCGGCGTCGCGGTTGAACAGCGCCATCAGAGGCCCGCCTCTCGCATCTGGAGGTCGAGTTGGGCGGAGTCCGCGGCGGGCAGTCGGCAGACGCCCGCTCGACAGACGTAGGCGTAGCCGACCTGACGCCCGGCCAACAGGGGCGACGAGCCCGATCCAGTTATCAGTACGGAGCGAGGCATCGCCAACGATCGTACGTGCTCGGCGAGTTCGCCCGGATCGCCGGGCACGACGATCTCGACGCCTTCGAGCGCGAACCCGGCCGCGTCGACCAGGTCCACGACGGCGCTGGGGTGTTCGCTCGCCAACGACCCGGCCAATTCGACGAGCCGTTCGGCGATGACCAGCAGGCTCGGGTCACCGTTGCAGAGCGCGAGGCGCGCCAGGCCCCGGCAGGCGACCGCGTGGCTCGAAGGCGTGGCCCCGTCGAAGATCTCCTTGGGCCGCGCCACGAGGTCGGTCACGAGGTCGCTCTGAGCGAAGACGCCGCCACCCACGTGGGGCGAATCGGGCGAGGGCAGCGCGCCGTCCCAGTAGTGGCTGACCAGGTACTCGGCGAGCGACGCCCCCCGCTCGAGCCAAGTGTCGTCGCCGGTGGCCTCGAAGGCGTCGACCGACGCGTCGAGCAACCACGCCACGTCAGCGGCGGTCGCGTGGGCCCTTCGCTGCTCGGTGCGCCACCACCCGCCGGCGTCGTGGTGGGTTGTCGACAGGGTGCGCAGCAGCTCGAGGCCCCTCGCCACCATGGCCTCCTCGCCGCTGCGGAGCAGGGCCGAGGCGAACATCGCGTTCCACTCGAGGATGACCTTCTCGTCGCGACCCGGCTGCGCGCGCTGGGCGCGCGCGACTCGCAGGGCCTCGAGTGCGGCCAGCAGCGAGGTCGGCGTGGCGAAGGGCTCGCCGTCGGCGAGGCGAGGGATCGAGCGCCCCTCGAACTCGCCGGGACTCGTGATGCGCCACCGCGACAGCACGGCGCCGAGGTCGTCACCGCACCCGGCTCGCTCGAGCGCGGCCGCCACTTCGCTCGGCGTCCACGTGACGTGGGACCCTTCGACGCCGTCGGCGTCGGCGTCGAGCGAGGAGGCGTAGCCTTCGGCGAGGGCCAGATCGCTGAGGACGAACTGCATCGTGTGCAGCGCGACCTCGCGCCACGAGTCGTGGCCGGGCATCGCACGCGCCGCTCGAAGGTAGGTACGGGCCAGCAGCGCCTGGTCGCACAGCATCTTCTCGAAGTGGGGCACGTGCCAGTGCGCGTCGACGCTGTAGCGCGCGAAGCCACCGCGAAGGTGGTCGTACAGGCCCCGTCGCGACATCGCGTCGAGGGTCCGAGTGACGGCGTCGCGCGACTCGGCGTCGTCGAAGTCGAGCAGGGCCTCGACGTAGCTCGGTCGCGGGAATTTCGGGGCGTCGCCGAAGCCACCGTCGTCGTCGACCCGGCGCACGAGCTCGTCGCGCAGCCGGCGCCGTGTCGTGGCGAGGTCGACGCTCTCGTGGCTCGGGGCGAGGTGATCGATGAAGCTGACCTCGCGTCGCAGGGCTTCGTACAACTGGCTCGCCTGCTCCACGACGGTGTCACGCTGGTTGATCCAGGCGTCGTGCATGGCCATCAACAGCCGCGAGAACCCGACCTGGCCATGGCGGTCGACGGGGGGATAGTAGGTGCCGGCCATGAACGGACGCCCGTCGGGAAGCAGGAAGACCGACATCGGCCAGCCCCCGTGACCGCTGACGAGTTGCGTCGCCGCCATGTACAGAGAGTCGACATCCGGACGTTCCTCGCGGTCGACCTTGATCGCGATGAAGGAGTCGTTCAGCAACCTGGCGACGTCAGGGTCCTCGAAGGACTCGTGGGCCATGACGTGGCACCAGTGGCAAGCGGCGTAGCCGATCGACAGGAAGATCGGGCGGTCTCGACGTTTGGCCTCGTCGAGGGCGTCCTCACCCCAGGCCCACCAGTCGACAGGGTTGTCGACGTGACTGAGGAGGTACGCCGAGGCAATCTGGTCCCTGGAGTCTCTGATCAGCGGCACGGTCTAGACCACCCTCGATTGGTGTTCGTGGAAGGTGCACGAACGGGAGGAAAGCTGAGTCGTCACCCGTCAAGCGTACCGACGTCATTGTCGACTGGCGAGAGAAGGCACGATTCCGACGTCGAGTCTCGTGACGGGGAAGGGTCAGACCAAGCCAAGACGCGAAACCCGTCTCGCTCGGCCAGAAGTGCTGCTGCCTACCGAGAAAGGGCAACCGAGCGCCGAAGGAACCCGCTCGTGCACCGCTGGTTCGCTGGATACTGTGGCTGGGTCAACCACTGAGACACTGCGAGGTCACCATGTCACTGTCGTTGCGATGGGGAATCATCGGTACGGGACGCATCGCCCACACGTTCGCGAGCGATCTTCGTCTGATCGACGAAGGCGTCGTGACGGCGGTGGGTTCGCGCACCAGGGGGTCGGCGGAGGCGTTCGGCGACGAGTTCGACGTCGCCAATCGTCACGATTCGTACGAGTCGCTCGTGAGCGATCCCGAGGTGGACGTGGTCTACGTGGGCACTCCGCATCCGATGCACTTCGACAACGCCATGCTCGCGCTTGAGCATGGCAAGCCGGTGCTCGTGGAGAAGGCCTTCACCATGAAAGCCTCCGAGGCCCGCGAACTAGTGCAGGCGGCTCGCGCGAAGAATCTCTTCATGATGGAGGCGATGTGGACGCGCTTCTTGCCCCACGTAGCGGCGATTCGCGACCTGGTCGCCCAGGGTGCACTGGGCAGGATCGTGGCCTTCGAAGCCGACCACGGGAAGTGGTTCGAAGAGGACCCATCGACGCGCCTCTTCGCCCCCGAACTCGGCGGGAGCGCAGTGCTCGACCTCGGGGTCTACCCGATCTCGTTCGCGTCGATGCTGCTCGGTACGCCCAGCCGGATCACCGCCCTGGTCGATCCGGCGTTCACGGGCGTCGACGGCCAGGCTTCAATGCTCTTTGGCTACGAGGACGGGGCGCAGGCCATGCTCACCTGTACCTCGATGGCGAGGACCGCGACGAGGGCCTGCATCGCTGGCACGGAAGCGCGGATCGAGGTCGACGCTGACTTCTACGCGCCGTCGTCGTTCACATTGATTAAGCGCAGCGGCGAATCCAAACGCTTCGGATTCGCCCACCAAGGTCGAGGACTCCACTACCAAGCTGTTGAAGTCGCACGGTGCATCGCGCAGGGCCACACCGAGAGCGCAGTCATGCCTCTCGACGAGACCGTGGCGATCATGGAGACGATGGAACGCGTGATGGCCTACCTCTGAGTGGCCGATCACGCCACTCTTGACGTCTTCAACATCTGGCGCCGGGCGAATAATTGACATACGAGAACTGTGGCGGCGACTCGGGGACATCTCACGAGGCGATCGATCAGTGAACCAAGGAGCCAACGCACTCGGGAGCGAAACTCCAATGATCTCACGAGGTTCGATGCGCTTGCTCACGACAGCGGGCAGGGCTCGGCGCCTCAAGCTTGGAAAAAGGACTAAAGACACAACATTCAATTTGGTGCGAAATACTACGAGGTGACGAGCGGTAACGGTTTGATTGTCATGCTATTTTCCGAATTGGACATGAGTTTCATTGAATGTTCAAGTTTGAGAAGACTAGCGACACCATCAAGGTGTCAAAGAAGGGTTGGGTATTATGAATTTCAAAACAGGAAGGGCTCTCGCGTCAGTAGCGCTGGTCGGCAGTTTTGTCGTCGCCGCGCTGCCGGTCGTGAGTTCCGCGAGCACACCAACGGTGACCGCAACTTCGTTCACGTCGAACCTTTCGGCGATGAAGTTGCTCAAGGGCATCGTCGCAAAGGGCCACGGCATGGTCGGCGTGATTCTGCCCGACGCGAAGACGTCTGCTCGCTACACCGCGTTTGACGCTCCGTATTTGATCAAGTCGTTCAAGGCGGCCGGATACACCAAGAAGCAGTACAAGGTTCAGAATGCCGCGGGCAGTGACTCGACGTACGTCACCCTCGCGCAGGCCGACATTGCCCAAGGTGCCAAGGTCCTCTTAATCGACCCGCTGGACGACTCGACGGGTGCACTCATCGAGGGTTACGCCAAGGCGCGCGGTGTGAAGGTCATCGACTACGACCGTCTGACGCTCGGTGGCATCCGCAACTACTACGTGAGCTTCGACAACGTCTACGTCGGCACGTTGATTGGTCAGGGCTTCATGTCATGCCTCACCAAGTGGAACGTCAAGCACCCGGTTGCCTACGTTTCGTACGGTTCGCCGACTGACAACAACGCCACTCTGTTCGGCAAGGGCTACAACGCCGTGCTGAAGGCCGGGGGCTTCTCACCTGGTCAGGGTGCGCCGAACACCGCCAATACGATCAACCAGAGCGCGGGAACGTGGGACCCAGCGGTTTCGTTGACCAACTTCCAGGGTGCGTTCACGGCACACTCGTCCATCAATGCGGCGTTGACGCCCAATGACTCGAACGCTGACGCGATCATCAAGTACCTGCAGAGCCAGGGCTTGGCGCCCGAAACGTTCCCGTTCACGGGCCAGGATGCTCAGTTGACCGGTATGCAGAACATCATCTCGGGATACCAGTGCGGCACGGTCTACAAGCCGATCTGGGCGGAAGCTCAGGCCGCGGTGGCGCTCGCGACATACCTGCGTGCAGGCCTGAAGCCGCCCGCGAAGCTGGTGAACGGCAAGACCTATGACTCGACGGGCAAGAAGAACGTCGCGTCGGTCCTGCTGCACCCAATGTGGGTGACGGCAGCGACGGTCGGAGCGACGGTGGTCAAGGACCGTCAGGTCACAGCTGCCCAGCTGTGCACCAAGGTGTCGCCGTCGGTGCAAGGTAAGCCTCAGCCGACCTTCGCCGCGGACTGCACCAAGTACGGCATCAAGTAGTAGATCAGTGATGAGTTCCACCCCCGGGTTTTCCAGCGGCATGTCCCTCGACGGAAACTCGGGGGTGGACCCCACTGTTTCGCAGTTCCTGCTGAGCCTGCGCGGCATCGCAAAGAACTTCGGTGCCGTGCAGGCTGTCCAGCACGTCGACCTCGACGTACCCGCGGGTCAGGTCACCGCACTCATCGGCGACAACGGAGCGGGCAAGACCGTGCTCATCAAGACTGTGGCCGGGATCTGGGGTCCGTCGAGTGGGCAGATCTACTGGAACGGTGAAGAGGTACACATCCACAGCCCTCGCGAGGCCGAAGCGCTGGGCATCGCCACCGTCTATCAGGATCTGGCACTCTGCGACAACCTCGATATCGTCCAGAACATGTACTTGGGGCACGAGGAGACCCGCTTCTCGATGCTCGATGAGATCAAAATGGAACTGGCCACCAAGAAGACGCTCTCGGAGCTCTCGGTCTCCACGGTGAAGTCGGTCCGCCAACTGGTCGGCTCGCTCTCGGGTGGCCAGCGTCAGGCCATCGCCGTCACCCGCGCGGTAATGCGTGATTCGAAGCTGGTCATCATGGACGAGCCGACGGCGGCACTCGGCGTGGCTCAGACGGCTCAGGTCCTCGCTCTCATTCGAAGGCTGGCTGATCGGGGAATCGCGGTCCTGTACATCTCGCACAATCTCAATGACGTGTTCAGTGTGGCGGACCGAATCGCCGTCATGCATCTCGGCACGCTCGTCAGCCACGGCCCGGTGGCGAACTATGACACCACCAGCGCCGTCGAGCTGATCACGACCGGTGAGACCAAGCGCACGCCCGCGGCGTCCGCACCGGCCAACTAGCGACGCAGAACCGAAAGAGAGCAGACAGTTGTCGACCCCCGACCAGATCGAGATTCCCAGTCACGAGGACATGTCGAGTCAACTAACCGGCGAATTGAAGAAGCTCTGGAGGGGCGAGAGCGGCCTGATTCCCATTGTCATCGGTCTCGGTGCACTGGTCATCTACTTCCAGGTTCGCAGTCCGGTGTTCCTCTCCGCGGGCAACCTGACGAACCTGTTCATTCAAGCCACGGTCTTCGTCCTTCTCGGCATGGCGGAGATCTGGCTACTGCTCCTTGGAGAGATCGACCTGTCACTGGGCTACGTGGCTGGGATCAGTGCGGCGATCGCGACGATCTTGGTGGACCCCAAGTACCACTGGTCGGTGTTCATCGCCATACCGCTCGCCCTGCTGGTGGCCGCGGCGCAAGGTGCGCTCTCGGGAACCATGGTCATCAAATTGCGGCTGCCTTCGTTCATCGTGACCTTGGCTGGCCTGCTCGGATGGCAGGGAGTCTTGATCTACATCATCGACAAGCAGAACAGTGGTGGATCGGTCTCGATCCAGGAGAAGGTGTTGCGCAATCTGGTGTCGGGGGATCTGACCGTCTTTGCGACGTGGGTGCTTGTGGGCGTGTTGGTGGTGCTGATGGCGTTCTTCATTCTTCGCAGCGACCGCAGTCGGCGAGCCAGCGGCCTCGAGGGTCGTCCGTTCTTCATTTCGGTGTTGAAGATCGTCGGCCTGGCGATCGCGGGACTGCTGATGGTCCTGATCTTCAACACGAATCGCGGTTCCTTCATCGTGCTTCGGGGCATGCCCTATGCGTTACCGATTGACTTCGCCGTGCTCGCGGCGGGCACTTTCATCCTCACCAAGACCAGGGCGGGACGGTACATCTACGCGATCGGCGGCAACGTAGAGGCGGCCAGACGAGCGGGCGTGAGTGTCGACCGGTACCGCCTCCTGGCCTTCACGCTCGGGGGTCTGACGGCAGGGATCGCCGGGCTCCTCTACGCCTCGCGCCTCGGTGGCGCATCGGACGCCATTGACGGAGGCACCCTGGTGCTGTTCGCCGTGGCGTCGGCGGTGATCGGAGGCACCAGCCTGTTCGGGGGTCGGGGCAAGATGATCCACGCCGCCATCGGCGGCATCATCATCGCGACGATCTACAACGGCATGTCGTTGATCGGAATGAGCGTGGCGACGCAGTTCATCGCCACGGCGTTGGTGTTGCTCGCGGCAGTGACGATCGACTCCGTCGCGCGGCGCGGAAGCACGACTTCGTAGAGTCCTTCGGCCGACGCTGCAGTAACTTGGCCAGATGACATCAGACCTGAACGGACGCGTCGCGTTGGTGACGGGCGCGAGCCGTGGGATTGGGCTTGCAATCGCCCAGAGACTGGTCGGCGCCGGTGCGCGGGTGGTGATCTCGTCGCGCCGTGAGGAGAACCTCGCGGCGGCCCGACTAGCGTTCTCCGACCATTCGCGGGTCCTGAGTGTGGTTTCCCACGTGGGCTCTCGCACGGCGGCGCAACGTCTCGTCACCGAGGCCATCAATCACTTCGGTTCGCTCGACATTCTGGTCAACAACGCGGGAACGAATCCGCACTTCGGACCGCTCGTCGATATCGATGACGCCTTGATGCAGAAGACCTACGAGGTCAACCAGGCATCGATCGTCACGCACACGTCGGCAGCGTGGCACCTGTGGATGAAGGATCACGGAGGAGTGGTGTTGAACATCGCTTCCGTCGGGGGTCTCGGTCCCGAACCCGGCATCGGGTGGTACAACGTCACCAAGGCGGCGGTGATCCATCTGACCAAACAGTTCGCGTGGGAGCTGGCCCCGGGGGTCCGGGTGAACGCAATCGCCCCGGGGCTCGTGCGCACGGAACTTGCGCGCAAGCTCTGGGAGGAGCACGAGGAGCGAATCGTCTCGCACATCCCCCTGCACCGACTCGGCGAGCCCGTCGACATCGCGAACATGGCGCTGACGCTCGTCTCCGACGAGTCGTCGTGGATCACGGGCCAGACCATCGTCATCGACGGCGGATCCACGAATCAACCGTCGGGCGGCGTCGGCTAGAAGAGGTCTGCGAGCTGCCCGCGGCGGATCTTTCCGTTGGCGGTGCGCGGGATCGCTGCCACGTAGCGGATCTCCTTGGGCCGAGCCCAAGGGCCGATGCGATCGGCGGCCACCTCGCGGATCGTGTCGTCGAGCGTGGAACCATCGCTGACCACCAGCGCGACGACCCGCTGGCCCCACTCGGGATCGGCGACACCCGTGACCGCAACGTCGTGCACACCCTCGAGTGCCGCGAGGATCGCCTCGAGGTCCTCGGGCCAGAGCTTCTCGCCTCCGGAGTTGATCACGAATCCGAGTCGACCCTTCACCGTCACCTTGCCGTCGATGACGTCGCCGGCGTCGCCCGTCGGGAACCAGTCGTCGCGACCGTCGGGACCCACGATGGCGGGCCGCGGCGATGAGCGGTACGAGCGGAAGAGCGTCGGTGAGCGCACGCAGATCTCGCCGCCGACGCTCGCCACCTCCACTCCGGGTAGCGCAATGCCGTTGTAGACCACGCCCGAGCCGGTCTCGGTCATGCCCCAGGTGGCGATCACGTTGTCGGGTCGGTCGGCGGGAGGCCGAGCGCCGCCGAGGAGCACCTTGAAGAACCCGCTGAGGTCGTGGCGGACCAGTTGGGTTCGCACCACCGACACGTGGGTGGCGCCCTTCGAGGGTGCCGAATCGAGCTCGTAGGGGTCGCCCCACAGTAGTCTCGCGTCGGCCAGGATCGCGCGAAGCACCACCGCCAGCCCACCGATGTGGTTCGCCGGCAGGCAGGGGTACCAGACCGGGGGATCGGCGCCGCGCAACGTCGACTGGGTGAGGAGCGCACTCGCCTCGAGCGCACCCCACGTCAGCTCGGCGGCTTTCGCGGGTCCGCTCGAACCCGACGTCAGCATCACGAGGCCGATCTCGTCGTCAACCGGCCGACCGGCCGGGCGTGGTGTCCTGCCGTCGACGTCGGACACGGCCGTCGCACCAAGCAACTCGAGCTCCTCGAGGCGCCGGCGGGGTGAGAGCCGTTGGTCGAGCACGCAGAAGGCCTCTCGTCGCTCGACGACGTCGCGCAACGCCTTCTCGAGATCGGGCCCGAGCGCGACATCGAGGGCGAGCAATGAATTCACGAAGTGAGACTAGGTCGTGGCGAACTAGGTTGGGCGCCTGGGGGTGGTACACGTGGCATCACTACGTCACGAACGAAGAATCGCGGCCGACGCGGACATCGTCTGGGAGGTGATCCGCCGCCCCGAGAGCATCCCCACCTGGTTTCCGGGCATCGCGTCGTGCACCGTCGAGGGAGCCAAGCGGGTGATCACCACCGCAGCGGGCATCGAGATGCCCGAGGAGATCCTCACGATCGACCCGCTCATCCACCGGTTCGCCTATCGGATCACGTCACCGCTGTACCGATTCCACCTCGGCGTGATCGACGTGATCGCCCTCGGTCCGAGCGACTCGCTGTGCGTCTACTCGACGACCGCCGAACCGGATCCGTTGGCGCTCTTGATCGCCGGCGGCACCGTCGGCGCCCTCGACGAGATCCAGAAGATCGCAGAAGCCACCGCAAAGGGGTAGACATGGGCCGCAAGATCCTCTTCATCACGACCGACCAGCAGCGTTACGACACGCTGGGCGTCAACGGAGGCGTCCTGTCGCGCACGCCGGTGCTCGACGGGCTCGCCGCTCAGGGCATCCGCTACGAACGGTGTCAGCCGACGTCGGTCGTCTGCATGCCCTCGCGCGCCTCGATGCTCACCGGCCAGTTCCCCTCGACGCACGGTGCCTGGATGAACGGCGTGCCCCTCGCCATCGACGCACCCTCGGTGGCGGAGGACCTGCACGACGCGGGCTACGCCACCGCATTGATCGGCAAGGCCCACTTCGAGCCGTTCATGGACCCCTTCGGACTCTTCGCGGAGAACGCGCTCGCGAGCCTGGGTTTGCCAACGGTGGAGCAGGACTGGTTCGACGGCCGTCGCGGCGTGCACCGGGGCTTCGACCACCTCGAGTTCGCGACCCACGGCGTGATGGGCGCCCTGCACTACGCCAAGTGGATGACGGAGCTCCACCCCGAGGCGATCGGCGGCTTCTACCCGGTGGTGGACGGCGAGTTGAACGTCAACGCGGCCGGCGGGGGCGACACCGGAGCACCGCAGGTGAAGTTCAACAACGTGCCGCGCGACTGGTACCACACCGACTGGGTCGCCGACCGGACGATCGAGTGGCTCGACCGCCAGGACGGCGACCGGGACTGGTTCTGCTGGATGAGCTTTCCCGACCCGCACCACCCGTGGGACCCGCCCCGGTCCGAGATCGGACGAGTCCCGTGGCGCGACGTCGAGCTTCCGGCCAACTACCCCCAGCGGGCCAGCGAGCGGGAGTCGTTGCTCGATGCCAAGGCGCGCCACTGGAGGGCTTGGTACGACGGTCGGCTCGTCAGCAACTACGAGGCGCCGGCCAAGTGGGTCCCGGCGACGCTCACGCCCGACCAGGTCCGCGAGGTCAACGCCCTCAACGCCGTCGAGGTGGAGCTGATCGACGAAGCGGTCGGACGGGTGCTCGCGTCGATCGAGGCCAAGGGTTGGGGCGATGACGTCGACGTCATCTTCACGAGCGACCATGGCGAGTTCCAGGGCGACTTCGGGCTGCTGTTCAAGGGCCCCTACCACGTCGACGGGCTGATGCGGCTGCCGCTCATCTGGCGGCCCGCTCGGTCGACCCGGCCCGAGCCCTCGGTCGTGCACGCCCCGGTCAGCCTGGTCTCGCTGGCGGCGACGTTCCTCGAGGTGGCCGGCCGGCCAGCCCCGGCGTGGGTCGAGGGCGCATCGTTGCCGCGCAGTGACGACGACGCGCGTGCCCGGTCCTTCGATTCGACCGTCACCGAGTGGGACTCGGCCATCTTCGGCGTCGATGTGCACGTCCGGTCGGTCGTGACGCGCGAACACCTCTACACCGAGTACCGGCCCGGCACGATGCACGACGGCAGCGAGGGCGAACTCTACGACCTCGTCGACGATCCACTGCAGCGAATCAACCGGTTCGACGACCCGGCGTACGCGAACGCGCGTGCGACGCTGGCGGAGCGGCTGAGGTCCCACGAAGAGCGTCCGGGCGAGCGGGCGACACCGGGCACATTGATGGCTCCGGTCTGATTCGACGGTAGCGTGGTCGCTATGTCCGAGACCGTCATCCATGGTTCGCCGATCGACCCCGTCGAAGAGTTCCGCTCGTGGCCCCTGCCCCAATGGGAGCGGCGCGGCGAGTTCGACGACATCATCTACGAAGTGGGCGAGGGGATCGCCCGCATCACGATCAACCGGCCCGAGCGGCGCAACGCCTTCCGGCCCCAGACGCTCTTCGAGCTCTCCGACGCGTTCGAGCGAGCTCGCGATGACACCTCGGTGGGCACCATCATCCTGACCGGGGCCGGCCCCGACGCCTTCTGCTCAGGCGGTGACCAGAAGATCCGTGGCGATGACGGCTACATCGGCGACGACGAGGTGGCTCGCCAGGGGGTGGGCCGGCTCAACGTGCTCGACCTGCAGGTCCAGATCCGCCGGCTGCCCAAGCCCGTGGTGGCCCAGATCGCGGGCTACGCGATCGGCGGAGGTCACATCCTGCACCTCGTGTGCGACCTGTCGATCGCGGCCGACAACGCCCGCTTCGGTCAGACCGGCCCCAGGGTCGGCTCGTTCGACGGCGGCTACGGCTCGTCGCTGCTGGCCCGCGCCATTGGCGTCAAGCGGGCCAAGGAGGTGTGGTTTCTCTGTCGTCAGTACGACGCGCGCCAGGCTCTGGACTGGGGCCTGGTCAACGCCGTCGTCGAGCTGGAGGACCTCGAGCGAGAGACCGTCGCGTGGTGTCGCCAGATGCTGACGCTGTCGCCCCTGGCGCTTCGCATGTTGAAGGCGGGTTTCAACGCCGCCGAGGACGGACTGGCCGGCGTCCAGCAGCTGGCCGGCGACGCCACCATGCTCTTCTACATGTCCGAAGAGGGACAGGAGGGCCGCAACGCCTTCGTCGAGCACCGCAAGCCCGACTTCTCGAAGTTCCCCAAGCGCCCATGAGCGAGGCTCCAGGGCCCCTTCGGCGCTGGGTCCTCGCGGCGCGGCCGAGGACCCTGCCAGCGGCCACCGTGCCGGTGATCGTCGGCGTGGCGCTGGTGCGACCCGCGACGATCAACTGGCTCAACTCGGCGCTCTGCCTGGTGGTCGCCCTGGCGTTGCAGATCGGCACGAACTACGCCAACGACTACTCCGATGGCGTTCGAGGCACGGATGAGGCGCGCGTGGGACCGTTTCGCCTGACCGCGTCGAAGCTCGTCGCCGCCAAGCACGTTCGCAACGCGGCGTTCGCTTGGTTCCTCGTGGGCGCGGTCGCGGGACTGGTCCTCTCGTCGCGCACGTCGTGGTGGATGGTGCTGATCGGCACCACTGCGGTCATGGCCGGCTGGTTCTACACCGGTGGGCCCAGGCCCTACGGCTACTTCGGCTTCGGCGAGCTCTTCGTCTTCGTCTACTTCGGGCTCGTCGCCACGGTGGGCACGGCCTACGCGCAACACCTGAACATTCCGGGCCGCGCGTGGTGGCTGGGCGTGGCGACCGGGTTCATGGCGTGCGCCTTGCTCGAAGCGAACAACCTGCGCGACGTCCACGGGGACCGGGCCGCGGGCAAGAAGACGCTGGCGGCCCGGCTCGGACGCGAACGCGCGTCGTGGCTCTACGCGCTGTGCGTGGTGGGCGTGCTCGCCGGAGCCGCCATCGCCGGGCACCCCGTCGTTGGCCTCGTCGCACTGGCGATCTACGTGGCGCCGATTCGACTTGCGGTGTCGCAGAAGAACGGTCGGGAACTGCTGCCCATGCTCAAGTACTCGGCGAGGGCGCAACTCCAGATCGGTGCGTTGCTCACGCTGGCGCTCGCGTTCAACGTCAGGCTATGAACTCCTGAACCATCGCGGCGCTGCTCTCGGGCCGTTCCAGGTGGGCGGCGTGGCGCGCGTCAGGCACCAATCGTGCGACGCCCGCGGCGACGCCCGCGGCGATGGCCGCGGCCTCGAGGGCGAACTTCTCGTCGTTGGCCCCGGCGAGGGCGAGGGTCGGCACGGCCATCGTTGCGAGCCGAGGTGCGAGCCAGTCCTGGGTCCCCGTGCCCGCGAGGCGTAGCGAACTCGCGAGCCCGCCCGGGTCACTGCTCCGCCAGGCCCGCTCGATTGGGTCCACGGGCAAGGTGGCGAACATCGGCTGGGCCAGCCACTCCTCGAGGAAGGCCGAGGTACCGATGGTCTCGATGCGAATCGCCAGCCCCTCGTCGCGACGGCGCCGCTCAGCGCGTTGGACCGGGTCCTCGATTCCCCGCGACGCGCCGAGCACCACGAGGCGCCGGAGCCGGTTTGGATGGCGCAGGGCGAAGTGCAACGCGACGCGTGCGCCAAGGGAGTAGCCGCCCAAGACGAAGGGTTCGTCAGGGAGTGCCTCGGCGAGCAGGTCCGCGGTCTCATCGAGCGACGCCTTGATTGCGGCGTTCTCGCCGTGGCCGGGCAGGTCGAGAATCACGACTTCGCACGTTCCTGCCAGAATGGTGCGGAACTGATGAGCCGAGTCCTTGGTCTGGGTGAAACCGTGCAACCACACGATCGTTGGACCCGAGCCTTGACGTTGGACACCGAGGAGCGACATTGCCACAGAGCGTACCGAGCCCCAGCGCGGTCCAGGCCACGTTCGCGGCCACTCTGTTCGACGAGTGGGTCCGACGCGGTCTTCGCGACGTCGTGCTGTGCCCTGGATCGCGCTCGACGCCACTGGTGCTGGCGTGTGCGCGCAGGAGCGAGATCAGGACCCATGTCCGGATCGACGAGCGCAGCGCCGGATTCTTCGCAATCGGTCGGGCCCTCGCGACGGGGCGGCCGGTCGCGGTCGTGGTGACCAGCGGCACTGCGGCGGCCGAACTGCACGCCTGCGTCGCCGAGGCCGATCAGGCCTTCGTGCCGTTGCTGGTCCTGACCGCCGACCGCCCGCCCGAACTGCACGGCGTCGGCGCTCCCCAGACGATGGACCAGGACAACCTCTTTGGTGCGATGGTCCGTCGCTTCGAAGACCCCGGCGTGGCGGCGCCGAGCGGCTCGCCGTCCTGGCGCGAGCTCGCGGGCCGTCTCTGGCTGAGTGCGACAGGCGGCGCTGAGGGACCAGGGCCGGTGCACTTGAACGCCGCGTTCGCCGAGCCGCTCATCGGCGACGTGCAGGACCTGCCCGGTGGGATCGACATTGCCGGCGAGGTCCGCTCGACCCCGTCGGCCGGCATTGACCTGGACGGAGGTCGGGTGCTCTGCGTGGTCGGTCGCGGGGTGTCGCGCTCGACCATCGAGGACTGCGTCGCGATGGGGTGGGTCGTGCTCGGTGACGCCACCGCGCGCGGTTCACTCGCGTACTTCGATCCACTGCTGCGCGCAGAGCCATTCGCCGCGCTCGCCAAACCCGACCTCGTGATCCGTCTCGGCGGGCTGCCGGCATCGAAGGTCCTCCAAGAGCGGCTGAGGGAGTGGGACGTGCGCACGATCGGCTTCGACGGGGCCGGGTTCATCGCCGACCCTGATCGCCAGGTCGCCGAGGTGGTTCCGGGCCTTCCCTCGCGCGGCGAGACTCGAAGGGGTGACGCCGGCTACGTCGAACTCTGGCGCAACGCGTCACGTCGGGTTGGTCAGTGGCTCGAGGGGCTCGATTCGCGGTCCGACCTGAGCGAGCCTCTCGTCGCTCGCGCCGTTGTGGAGGCGAGCACGCGCCACCGAGCGGCGCTGGTCGTTGGATCGTCGATGCCCGTGCGCGACGTCGAGTGGTGGGCCCCGCCACGCACGTCACCGACCTACGCCAATCGCGGCGTCAACGGCATCGATGGCGTGGTGTCGACCGCGCTGGGCGTCGGCGCCGGGGCCGCGTCGATCGGCTTGATCGGCGACGTCACCATGCTCCACGACGTCTCGGGACTGGTCGACGGTCTCGGTGACGCCGGAGGCTCGTGCGTCCTCGTGGTGGTCGACAACCGCGGGGGAGGGATCTTCTCGTTCTTGCCCCAGGCGGCGGCGCTGGGCGAAGCGGAGTTCGAGCGACTCTTCGCCACGCCACGCCACCACGACCTCGCCGCCATCGCGAGGGCCTTTGGCCACTCCAGCGACGAGGTGGACAACCGTGACGACCTGGAGCGCGCCATCGGCGCGGGGCTCTCGAGCGCCGGCGTCACGGTGGTCATCGTGAGGGTGCCCTCGCGCGCGCAGAATGTGGCCATCCACGACTCGATGAATTCGTCGGTGCAGCAGCTGATCGAAGCGGGCCGATGATCGGGTCCGTCTCGTCGCTGCCCCTGGTCGCCGCGCTGCCCATCGCCGTGGCGGCGGGGTTCGTCTCGTTCGTCTCGCCGTGCGTGCTGCCGCTGTTGCCCGGCTACCTCGCCTTTCTCAGCGGTGCCACGGGCAGCATCGAGGGCCGCTCGGGCCGAGGGCGCGCCGTACTCGGGTCGCTGGCCTTCGTGTTCGGCTTCGCCCTGGTCTTCGTCAGTTTCGGCGCGCTCTTCGGCGGCCTGGGCGGCTCGCTGCAGGCGCACCAGCGAACCCTCGAGATCGTCTTTGGCTTCGTCACGATCCTCCTCGGACTCTTCTTCGCGGGCTGGTGGCCCTCGTCGTGGCTGCAACGCGATCGGCGCGTGCATCGACTGCCCAAGGTGTCGATCGTCGGCGCCGCGATGCTCGGCTTCCTGTTCGCCCTGGGGTGGACCCCGTGCATCGGGCCGACGCTCGGGGCGATACTCGGTCTGGCGGCGTCGTCCTCGGGGGCGACGGCGCTTCGAGGTTCGATCCTTGCGTTCTTCTACTGCCTCGGTCTCGGCATCCCCTTCGTCGTCGCGGCGTTGGCCTCGGAGTGGATGACGAGCGCGTCGGCGTGGATTCGTCGCCACCACAGGGTCATCGGGCGCGTCGGGGGCCTCTTGTTGATCGTCATCGGGGTCTGTGAGGTGACCGGAGCGTGGCACTCGTTCGTCGTGTGGTTGCAGGTCCACTTCCCGTCGTCGAACGCAATCCTGTAGTGCGGAGCGACTCCTAGACTGTCCCCATGAATCTCCGTGACGACTGGCACTTTCGCGGACTGGTTCAGCAGACCACCGACGAGACGATCTTCGACCGACTGAACGCCGGTGGCGTCACGGCCTACATCGGATTCGACCCGACGGCGCCGTCGTTGCACATCGGGAGCCTCCTGCAGCTGTGCAACCTTCGACGGCTCCAACTGGCGGGCAATCGGCCCATTGCCCTGGCCGGCGGCGGCACTGGGCTGATCGGCGA
Source organism: Acidimicrobiales bacterium (assembly GCA_017883045.1). Taxonomy (GTDB): domain Bacteria; phylum Actinomycetota; class Acidimicrobiia; order Acidimicrobiales; family RAAP-2; genus RAAP-2. The sequence goes on along the minus strand of JADGOJ010000016.1, from coordinate 10,596 downwards.
CCCCAGCTTCAAGGCGGTCGAGCGACCTCTGCTCACGAGCGAGCAGCTTCACGAGAACGTCGAGGGCATCCACGAACAGCTCGGACGGTTCCTCGACTTCTCCCACGGCGCCGGCAAGTCCCAGGCGCTGTTGCTCAACAACGCGGACTGGCTGACCACGGTGCCGCTGACCGACTTCCTGCGCGACGTCGGCAAGCACTTCACGGTGAACCAGATGATCGCCAAGGAGTCGGTCAAGAGCCGCCTCGACCGCGACGACGTGGGGCTCTCGTTCACCGAGTTCTCGTACATGCTCTTGCAGGCCTACGACTTCTTGCGACTCAACATCGACTTCGACTGCACGCTGCAGTTGGGCGGTTCGGACCAGTGGGGCAACATCACGATGGGCACCGAACTCGTGCGAAAGGTCACGGGCAGTTCGGTCGCGGGGATCACCTCGCCGCTGCTGTTGCGCGCTGACGGCCAGAAGTTCGGCAAGTCCGAGGGCGGCAACGACCGAGTCTGGCTCGACGCGACAATGACCTCGCCCTTCGTCCTGCACCAGTTCCTGCTCAACGCCGACGACGATACGACGCCCGGGCTGCTGCGCTTCTTCACGTTCCTCGACCACGAGACGATCCTCGAGCTCGACGAGGCCACCCGCACAGCACCTCAAGAGCGCCGCGCCCAGCGTGCCGTCGCCAACGACGTCGTCGCGCTCGTGCACGGCGAGGAGGCCGCACGCCTGGCCGAGCGTGCCGGCGAAGCCCTATTCGCTGAGTCGATCGCCGAACTCGACGAAGCGACCTTGTTGCAGGTGGTCGCGGACGCGCCGTCATCGACCTGGACCCGGGGCGAGTTCGCCGCTGGCGTTGACGCGGTCGAGTTGCTCGTGCGCTGTGAGCTGGCGGGTTCCAAGGCCGAGGCCCGTCGATTCCTCGAGCAGGGCGGCGTGTACGTCAACAACGTGCGCATTGACGGCTCGGCCCCCGTTGACCTCAGCGGCGCGCTGCACGGCCGGTACCTGGTCGTGCGTCGCGGACGTCGTCAACTGCACCTCGTGGTCGTTGCGTGATCAGAAGGATCGGCGCGGTGCTGGCAGCGGGGCTGTTGCTCGGAGCGTGTGGTTCCGTGAGCGCCTCGACGGCGATGGCGACCTGGGCGACCCAGAGCAATTTCACCAAGAACGCGAAGGCCCTGCTGAGCGACGCGCAACACTCGGCGAGGGTCCTGCGCACGAGCACCTCATCGAATGCCGATCTGCACACGGTGTGTGGCGTGCTGCTGTACGAAGTCGAGTCGGCCAACGCGTCGTTGCCCACTCCCGACGGCCAGGCCACCGAGCTCCTGTCGAGTGCCTATACCGAACTCGGCGCCGGAGCCAACCAGTGCTACCGCGCCCAGCAGAGCGCCTCCGAGCGCGCCAGGTCGTTGGCGTCGTTGACGGCGGGCGCCGCCGCGCTCTCCGAGGCGTCGGCTCGGATTGCCGTGGCGTCGCTGCCCTAACTGGTCGGCGGGCGCAGGTCGATCTCGAGGCGGAGGATGCCGCCTTCGAGCGTGGCCGTGGCGTCACCCAGCATCGCGAAGTCCTGGAAGTCCAGCTTCGCCGCCTCGATGAACATCAGGCGCTCGGGTCCCTCCACCGGTGGGAAGCCCCGCCGTTTCACGGCCTCGGCGCGCTCGCGGAATCGAAGGATCATCTCGTTGGGGTCAAAGGCCTGGGTCACAACCCGATGCTATGGGTTCGTACGAAGGATTGAGTTGGTATCATGGATACTCAGCTAAGTTTCGCTGGGTTTCGGCCGCCGCCAGTTATGGCCCGCGGTCAGTGAGGAGTCGACGTGAAAAAAGGCCGCCACCGCAGGTTTGTGGAAGCTCGCGAACTCAAGCGTTCCACCGGGCCCCGCGCCACCACTTGCGTCGAATGTGGCGCCGCCCCAGAAGACGTCCACGCCGAGTGGTGTCTGGTCGAAGAGGACCGTTACGACGAGATCCTCGGCTCCCTGCCGCGCACTTCGTTCAACGAAGAGGACCCGCTCGCGGCCGAAAGCTAGGGCTTCGTGCGAAGCACGGGGTGCGGCAGCCGCGTCCCCTTGGGCTGGGCGGACCGCTTGTTCATGTAGGCGAGCAGTTGGTCGTAGACCAGTTGGCCGACCATCGCGATGAGTTCCTCGGACATCGAGTCGACGACGCGGCTCTTTCCGATGAACGCCGACGCTTCTTCGGTGCACCACCAGTGGAACTCCTCGCCACCTCCGCCCCAGTTGTCACGGTTCCACTGCGAGATCCGCGTGATGACGTGACCGGACTCCTCGACTTCGTCGTCGCGGCGAAGCGGCAGCTGCCAGCAGACGTCGGGCTTCAAGGGGATGTAGCTCTCCTCGTTGTCGATCGCCATGACGTGCAGGGCGCAGCCCGGACCCCGGTGGAAGTCAGGTCGATTCAAGAAGATGCAGGCGCCCTGGACGATCTTGGTGACGATCTCGCCGTTCTTCTTCACGCGCGTCGTGGCGCTGCGGCCCTTGGACTTGAACTGCCACTGGTCGTCGGTGAGCCGCTTGGCGGCCTTCTCCACGCGACGTTGGTCCTTCTCGTCGGTGAAGTGGGCGCCGTAGCTGCAACAGCCCTGGACGAGTTCGGGCGTGGGCCCCGTCAGCACTCCCTGGCAGCCGGCCCCGAAAATGCAGGTCCAGTTGCTCTCGAGGAAGGTCACGTCGAACATCCAGGTGCGCTGGCGCTTGGTGTCCTCGAAACTCACCCACTCGTGGGCGTCGGCAGGAATTGAAGTCACATGGAGAACTTAGTTGGCGCAGAGATGGCGACCGGCGACCTCTACACTGGAGGTTATGACCACCGTCGAAACCTTCGAAGTCCTCTCGCTCACCGACGAAGCCCGCAACGTCGTTATCGATGCACTGAACAACGAAGAACAGAGTGCGGGACTCGCCCTGTTCGTCGAGGTGACCGGCACCCGAGGCGCAGGCTACGCCTACGACCTCTACTTCTCTGATCAGGCCGACGCCCCCGAGGGCGCGGCCATCGGCACCGACGGTGGCGTGACGATCGTGGTGCCGGCTACCAGCGTCGAGCGCCTGCGCGGCAGTCGCCTCGAGTTCGCCAGCGAAGGCGGCGGCGGCCTCGTACTGGTCAACCCGAACATCCCAACGCCCGAAGAGGTGAACCCCGGCGTCCCGGCGGAGATCCTTGCCCTGGGTATCGAAGGACCCCTGGCGACGATGGCCGTCGAAGTGCTCGAATCCAGCATCAACCCCTCGATCGCGTCACACGGTGGCCGAGCCGACCTGGTCGCGCTCGACGAAGAGCAGAAGATCGCCTACGTGAAACTCTCGGGAGGTTGCCAGGGCTGCGCGATGAGTCGCATGACGCTGTCCCAGGGCATCGAGACCTCGCTGCGTGAGGCCATCCCCACGTTGTCGGGCGTCGTCGACGTGACCGACCACGCCTCCGGCGTGAACCCCTTCTACGCCAAGGAGTAGTAGGGCCCGGGCGCTCGTCCTAGAATTGGACGATGTTGCGCTTCCTAACTGCCGGCGAGAGCCACGGGCCATCACTGAGCGTGATCGTCGAGGGCCTGCCCGCGGGCCTCGCGATCGACCTCGACCAGATTGGCGACGAACTGGCGCGTCGACGCCTCGGCTACGGACGCGGACCTCGGATGCGCTTCGAGCGCGACGAACTTCGACTGATCGGTGGCGTGCGCCACGGGCGGACCCTGGGCTCTCCGGTGGCGATCGAGATCCTCAATTCGGAGTGGCCCAAGTGGGAGCAGGAGATGTCGCCGGCGCCCGGTGCACCGAGTAACAAATTGACCAAGCCGCGGCCGGGCCACGCCGACCTGGCCGGAATGCAGAAGTACGCCTTCGACGACGCCCGCGACGTGCTCGAACGCGCGAGCGCGCGAGAGACCGCTGCGCGCGTGGCCGCCGGAGCCTTGGCCAAGGCGCTGCTGGCGACCATCGGCATTGATGTGTTGAGCCACGTCGTGCGAATCGGCCAGGCGGCGTCGCCCAACGACGGACGCCCGCGGCCCGCCGACCTCGACGCGGTCGACGCCAGTGAGGTGCGCTGCTTCGATCAGGCGGCCGCCGATGCGATGATCGCCGAGATCAAGTCCGCCGCAAAGGAGGGCGATTCTCTGGGCGGCATCGTCGAGGTCATTGCCTACGGCGTGCCGGTTGGTCTTGGGAGCTACGTCCACTGGGACCGCAAGCTCGACGGGCTGCTCGCGGGGGCCCTGATGAGCATCCAGGCGGTGAAGGCCGTCGAGATCGGTGACGGCATGGCCCAGGCATCCCAGCGTGGCAGCGTGGCCCACGACGCGATCGCCCGAGACGAGGCCTTCGCACAAGGGGGCGGCTACGTCCGGCGCAGCGATCACGCCGGAGGGCTGGAGGGCGGCATGTCCTCGGGTGCGCCGATCATCGCCAAGGTTGCGATGAAGCCGCTGGCCACGTTGAACCGGCCCGTGCTCGAGACGGTCGACGTCGCCACCGGCGAGTCCACCGTCTCGTTCAAGGAGCGCACCGACGTCACGGCGGTGCCGGCCCTCGGAGTGGTGAGTGAGGCCATGATGGCCCTGGTGCTCGCCAACGAGGCGCTGCGCAAGTTCGGTGGCGACTCAGTCGAAGAGTTCACGCGCAACCATGCTTCGTACCTCGCGAACCTGGGCTCCGCGGCTTCGGCCGCGCGTCCGAACTAGCGGTGGCCCGCCTCGTCCTCGTGGGATTGCCCGGCGTCGGCAAGACGTCGGTAGCCCAGGCCCTGGCACAACGCTGGGACTGCGGCGCGATCGACACCGACGACGTCATCGCTCGGGCGGTTGGCTCGACGGCGGCGCAGTACCTGCGTTCCGAGGGCGAACCGGCCTTCCGCCAGCGCGAGACCGAGGCCCTCGTCGCGGCCCTGGCGGCCGACGCGGTCGTGTCCACCGGCGGGGGCATCGTCACGACGCCGCGTGCGCGCGAGCTCTTGGGCGAGCAGTTGACGCTGTGGCTGGACTGTGACGACGAGACGATTCTTCCCCGACTGGCCGAGATCGATCGCCCGCTGCTGGGCGACGATCCGACGGGCGCGCTGGCCCGACTGCGCCGCGAGCGCGACCACTGGTATCGCGACGTATCGCGGGCTCGGATCGACGCATCGGGAACACTGGACGAAGTGGTCCAACTCGTGATCGATGCCGTTGCCCGGGTGGCGTCATGAACGTCACCGTCTCCCTGGGTGAGCGGTCCTACGACGTGGTGCTCGAGAGCGGTGCCCGCCACCACCTCGCGGCGCTGATCGCCGCTCGGGCACCCCGGGCCAAGACCGTGGCCATCGTCACGTCGCCCGAGCTCGCGGAGCAGCCCTGGTTCAACGTCACGAGCGGTCTCGCTCAACACCTCGTCACGGTGCCCGAAGGCGAGGGCGCGAAGACTCTGACCTGGCTCGGGGCGCTGTTGGAGGAACTCGCCGAGCTTGAACTCTCGCGTGACGACGTGATCGTCGCCGTCGGCGGGGGAGCGATCACCGACGTGGCCGGCTTCGCCGCCGCCGTGTACTTGCGTGGAGTCGCGATCGTGCACGTCCCCACGACGCTGGTCGGCCAGGTCGATGCGGCGATCGGAGGCAAGACGGCGGTCAACCTGAGAGCCGGCAAGAACTTGGCGGGCGCGTTCCACCAACCGATCGGCGTGCTCTGCGATTTTGACACCCTGGTCACGTTGCCCGAGCGCGAGCGGCTCGGGGGTCTCGGCGAGGTTGCCAAGTGCTGGTTGCTGGAGGGAGGCTTCGCCGCGGAGCTGGCCGGCGTGTCGTTGCACGACCTGATTGAGATGTCCGTGAAGTTCAAGGCTGCAGTCGTCGGCGCCGACGAGTTCGAGGGCGGGAAGCGGGCGCTGTTGAACTACGGACATACCTTGGCGCACGCACTAGAGAAGGTGTCGCTCGCACGCAGTATCGATGAACTACGCCACGGTGAGGCGGTCGCTATCGGACTCGCCTTCGCCGTGCGCCTGGCTCACGCCCTGGGGCGCGTCGATGACTCGGAGATCGAGCGTCACGATGAGGTCCTGTCGGCGCTCGGCCTCAGCACGAAGGTACCGGCGCACTGTCCCACGTCGTCGTTGCTCGAAGCGATGGCGCACGACAAGAAGGCCCATCACGACCTGACCTTCGTCCTCGCGGGCGCGGAGGGCTTCGAAGTCGTGCCCGACGTCGACCCGGCCGTCGTGCAAGAGGTTCTGGAACGTTTCAGAGGAGAGCAATGAGCAAAGAGATACTGCTGCTGTCGGGTCCCAACCTCGACCTACTGGGCGAGCGCAGCCCCGAAATCTACGGCACCGCCACGCTAAGCGATCACGTGTCGCGGTTCAGCGAACAGGCCGGCGCCGCTGGATTCAGCGTGCGCCACGTCCAATCGAACTTCGAGGGCGATCTCATCGAGGCGGTCCACGCGGCGCGATCGAACGCGGTCGCGATCGTGCTGAACGCCGGGGCACTGTCGCACACGTCGTGGGCTCTGGCCGACGCGATGGCCACGTTCGAAGGCGTCAAGGTCGAGGTGCACCTCTCCAATCCGGCGGCGCGAGAACCGTTCCGCCACGCGAGCACCTTGGCCGGCGTCGTCAACGGCACCATCGCGGGTTTCGGGGCCACGAGCTACGACCTCGCGTTCGAAGCCGTTCGTCGTCTGCTCGCTGACGTCTAGAAACCGACGTACAAAGTCCGCTGCCTAGACTGAGCAACGCAAGATTCGCGAAAGGTTCCGAGGCTCATGGCCGCAATTTCAACATCCGACATTAAGAACGGCATCACCCTGGTGGTCGAAAACGGCCTCTTCACCGTGATCGAGTTCCAGCACGTCAAGCCAGGCAAGGGCGGTGCCTTCGTACGCACCAAGCTGCGCAACGCCCGCACCGGCGCGGTCATCGAGCGCACGTACCGTTCCGACGAGCGCTTGGAGCAGGCCATCATCGACAAGCGCGACACGCAGTTCCTGTACCGCGACGGCGACGACTACATCTTCATGGATCAGCAGACCTACGAGCAGGTGCCGGTCTCGTCCAAGGCCCTGGGTGAGGCGTCGAACTTCCTGAGGGAGACCGGCAAGGCCATGCTGATCCTGCACAACGACGAGATCATCGGCATCGAACTTCCGGCCTCGGTGGAGCTGACCATCGCCGAGACCGAGCCCGGCATCCAGGGCGACCGGGTCTCGGGCGCGCGCAAGCCCGCGACTCTCGAGACCGGCTTCGTCGTCCAGGTGCCCCTCTTCGTCGGGCCGGGCGAGACCATCAAGGTCGACACCCGCACCGGTGAGTACATGACCCGAGCGTAAGGTGAGCGAACTGGGCGATCAGCGTCACCACGCTCGAGAGCGGGCGCTCGAGATCTTCTACGAGGCCACTATCAAGGGCCGCGACATCGCGACCGTCGTCAACCAGTTGCCGCTGCGGCCCGATGGCTACACGATCGAACTGCTCACGTCGGCCGAGAAGAACCAGGCGAAGGCCAATGCGCTGATCTCCGAGTTCGCCATCGACTGGCCGATCGAGCGCATCGCCATCGTCGATCGACTCGTGATGACCCTCGCTATCGGCGAGTTGCTGATGGAGGACCCTCCACCGAAGGCCGTTATCCTTGACGAAGCCATCGAGTTGGCCAAGGTCTACTCGACCGACGGATCGCCTTCGTTCGTCAATGGCGTGTTGGCAGCCTGTGCGGAACACCTGAACACCTAACACGGAGGACGTCTGACATGCCGGGTATGGGCGGATCGCCGATTCAACTGACGAATCCGATCGTCGTCGCGATCTTCCGCCACGCACTCTTCGTCACCAGCGTCTTCTGGATCCTCGGAATCGGCCTCGCGATCCTGATCATCGCCACGGTGCTCGGTCGCACCTACAAGTTCAACCTCTCTGACGCGGGCCTGGACGAGCCTCGTCGCCGGACCTATCTCCGGTGGGGGTTCGGGGCCCTGTGGCTCTTCGACGGAATACTCCAGTTCCAGCCCTCCATGCCACTTGGGCTGGCCAACGACGTGGTCGCTCCGGCGTCGATCGGATCGCCGTCGTGGCTGCACGCGTTGATGTTCACCGGCATCGGGGTGTGGAACAACCACCCCGTGGCGCTGGCGGTCGGCACCGCGTGGATCCAGGTGGGCATCGGGCTGCTCCTGCTCGTGTCCAACGGGATGGTCGGACGGGTCGCGGCGGGCGTGTCGGTCGGGTGGGCCTCGATGATCTGGCTGATCGGCAACGGAGCCGGCGGGATCTTCTCGCCGACCGGCTCGATCCTCTTCGGCTGGCCCGGGGCGACGTTGTTCTACGCCGCTGCGGGAGCGTGGTTGGTGATCGACTACGACAGGTTCTCCAAGCACTTCGCCCGCTACACCACACGTGGGCTTAGTGCGATGCTGGCCATTGGTGCGGTCGTGCAGTGCCTTCCGGGACGCGAGTTCTGGCACGGTGGCAACTCCAACGCCCTCACGGCGATGACGAGTTCCATGACCAAGACCTCGCAGCCCCAGTGGCTATCGTGGTTCGTCCTGAAGGTCGGCACGCTGGCGGGCACAATGGGAGGAGGCTTCAACCTCGTCGTCGTGATGTGGCTCGCCGCGTGCGCCGTCGGCCTATGGCTCTCGACGAGTCGTGGCCTGCGCTGGCCGATTCGGACCCTCGCCGTTGGCTGCGTGTTGTTCTGGGTAGTGGGCGAGGACGTGGCGATCTTCGGAGGTCTGGCGACCGACGTGAACTCGCTGCTGCCCCTGGTCCTGCTCGCCGGGTGCGCAGTGCCGAGTTCGAGGGCGGTGTCGCCTCGAGAGAAGCGCCTGCCTCGGGAGATGCGTTCGAGCAGCGGGGCCGTGGCCGCGTCGTTCGCGAGCGCCGCGGTGCTGTTCTCCGTGGTCTCGTTCGGGTGGTCGAGCCTCGCCTCTGCGGAGAACACCTTCTTCCTCGCCCAGAACGGATCAGCGTCGCAAGTCAGTGGGCCCGCCCCGCACTTCACCCTCGTTGACCAGAACGGAGCGCCGTACACGCTCGGCGAGCATCCGGGTCGTTACACCCTGCTCACCTTCCTCGACCCGAAGTGCTGGACCGACTGCCCGCTGCTCGCCGACCAGATGAAGAGTGTGCGTGCGGCGCTCTCACCGGACGCACCCCTCGACATGGTCGCCGTCGCGGCCGACCGATACCACGAGACATTCGCCGACGTGCGTCACTTCATCAAGGTTCGTGCCCTCGGCTCAGTGCGGGACTTCTACTTCGTGACCGACACCCGTCTCGCGACCATGGAGAAGGTGTGGACGTCCTACGGCATCAGCGTGATTCAGAAGCGCTCGGACCGGATGAGCGTCCATTCGGACTTCATGTTCATCATCGATCCGAGAGGGAATCTGAGGTGGGTGGTTCCCGATGACCCGCTCACGAACTGGGCGGGTCAGCGTTCGGCGGTCAGCGAACTGCTCACCCTGCTGCACCAGACGGGTCTGCACTAGCTCGCATTGCTTCGAGCAAGGTGCCGCGCCGCCGGCCCCTCCAGGGGTCAGCGTTTCGGGCCCTCCGGGGGCTCGGTGCCTGCGGCCTCGTGGACTCGGGCGAGGTAGTCGTTGTAGGCGGCGAGCCTGGCGTCTTCGTACGCGTCGTCGTCGAACGGCGAGGTGGTCGGTTGATCGTCGTGGAGCAGCTTGCGCCACATGAACACGGCGTAGCCACCGAGTATCGGCCACTCGAACACGTACGCCCACGAAAGTGTGTTTCCCGAGAGCGCTCGCGAGATCTCGAGCACGAATGCGGAGATGCAGATTGCCTCAGCGATGACGAGGCCCAAGTGGACGCTAAGAGGTTTCTTAGTTTGGGGCTTCACCATTAGTGACTTTACCTGGTGTTCAAACCTATCCTGTTGGACAGCGCGGACTCAATCGCCACGTCGTAAGGGAGATGTATGTCGAGAAATGGGAGGCTTGCAACGGTCGTCGGGCTCTTCGTTGTAGCCGTAGCTCTAGTCGTCGTCGCCTTCGCCGCATTCCTCAGGCCGGGCATCCCCGGTGGCGTCGTCGACTTCACGGCCGGCCACTCGGCTGGTCAGCCGGTCAGCCTGACGGTGCAGACGGTCGGTTCCATGGGCAACGGTCCTCACCCGACTTACGTGAGCTACCTGGTCAAGAACCCTTCGGGAAAGTGGATCCACAGCACGGCGTGGAAGCTGCCGGCGAACTCGACGATCAACGTGACCCTGCTCCAATACGACACCGGCAGCCCGTTGCGCAATCAGCAGTGGGGACAAGTGACCGGGACGATTGGAGACACGGCGTCACTCAACGGCACCCCATTCAGTTCGTATAACGCCAACGTGGGGAACGGTGTCGGCCACACCTTCACGGTCCCCGCGCTGGGGGTTGACGTGCCATTGGTGGGAGTGAGCGGGAATTCGACCAACGTTTGTGGCGTGGCCCCTTGCGGAACGAACTTCGACCACAACACGATCACGTTCAGTTTCAAGACCCACGGGCCGGGCAACTACTCCTGGCAGTGTTTCGTGCCCTGTGCACTGGGTTGGCTGTATGGAAATGGAGGGCCCATGTCGACACAAGGTTTCATGGGCGGATTCTTGGAA
>JADGOJ010000080.1 GCA_017883045.1 Acidimicrobiales bacterium | reverse complement strand
GCTGAGCTCGAACCCCCGTCGCCACAGCCGCTCGGCGGCGACGAGCGCCACGACGGCGACGAGCGCGACGAGCGCGACGTTCTCGTACCTGTCGAGGAATCCCTCGTGGAATGGCGGACGCATGAACATCGCGACGACGCTCGAGCTCTTCAGCGCGTTGACGCCGCCGGTCAGCTTGTTGAATTCCTGACCCCCGAGGAAGACCTGGGTGAGGAACGTCCACGCGCTGCGGGGCCACAAGAGCCAGGCCAGACTGGTGGTGAGCGCGGTGGCGATCATCGCGGTGATCGCCGTACGCCACTGGCGACGCACGAGCCAGACCACGATGAAGAGCCCGGGATAGACCTTGATCGCGGTCGCGAGGCCGATCCCCACGCCCTTCAGCCGGCCTCGAAGCACGAACACGTCGAGTACGACGAGCAGGACGATGATCGTGCCGGTCTGACCCCAGGTGAGACATTCGGTCACTGGGGGCACGACCGCCGCCGCGATCGTCGCCGCCCAGCACGAGACTCCCACGATCAACAGGAGGCTCCGGTGGAAGAGGTGGTTCAGCACGACGGCGATGGCGCCCGCGAGCGCCGCCAGGCTCACGACACTCCACAGGAACGTCAGTTGGGCGACTGGGACCCACGTGATCGGCCAGAAGAAGAAGATGGCGCCTGGAGGATAGGTGAAGGCCTGATCGCCGAACGGAACGTAGATGTTGCCCGTGTGGCGCAGGTTCTGCAGGTTCGAGAGGCGTCCGTAGAGGTCGGTGAAGCCGTAGTCGTAGTGACTGGTGAAGGCCCAGGACGTCGGGTGATCGACGAGCCAGCCCATCACGAGCACGGCAATCACTCCGGTGACCATGATCCCCGCCGCGATCTTGCGAGACTCGATCCGCTCCAACAACCCCAGGCCGAGGTGACGCGCAGTTCCCGATACGGGGTGCTGCGACGTCAATTGCATGTATCGAGCCTACCGGTCGACTCCGACGGTGTGGGGGGCACCGGACACTTCAGATCGACCACCCCGACGCGTCGTCGAGGGGCTCGGACAGCGACGCCACTGCGTCGAGGCGGTGCGGAGAGTCACTGGTTCAACGCGTGTCGCGACACGTGGCGCCCACGTCAACTGTCGTCACGATGACCGAGGTCCCCGGGTGACGTCGCCATCCAAGCCAAATCGCCGCTTCGAATCCGCAGAGCGACTCGACGAATCCACCTGAGCAGCCACCGTCGCTGTCCAAGCCCTCGCACGATGGACGACTCCCGGGCCCACGCACCCATCCCCTTTCTAGTACCACCGTTGGGCGAAAATTGTGGAATCGAATTCAGCATCGTGTCGGACTTCACCGAAGGGGGATGAATGAACATCGTCAAGAAGCTATTTCGCGCGAAGAAGTCAAGGAATGCATCCACGCTGCAGGCGCCGTCCACTCTGCTGGCTTTCGCGCAACTGAGCAACACCGAGCAGTCACTCCTGGCCCAGACGCTCCTGGCCGAGACCATCGAGCGGCGCTCGCAGCAGCAAGCCTCGTAGGCGCACAACAGAGCTCCGGGGTCGGAGGACGCAGGGCTTCATGTTCTGGGTCAGGCGGGATCCACACCGACCACGCAGCGCGCTCGCGTGCATCGAGACCTCAGCGGCCGGGTTCGTGGCGGCTACGTGGCGACCGTGCCGCCCGGTCGCCGCCGACCGGGCGGCACGGTCGAAGGTGGCGAGCGCCGGGCCGGCAGCGTAGCGAGCAGGGTCTCCGTTGCTGAGGCGACCCTCTCGACGGCCTCGGCGACCGCTTCGGAACTCGTCAGTGACCCCGAGCCGATCGCGCCGACCTTTCGCACGTACTGCAAGGCGGCCGCCCGGATCTCTTCACGAGTAGCGGGTGGATCGAGCCCGCGCAGGATGGTGATGTTTCGACACATGGAGTCACCGTAGGCCGCGAGACCAGCGCGCCGCCATCGCTCGTGATCGCCAACCGACCGACCACCCGCGCCTACAGCCCTGGAGCCCGTCCCAGGGCTGCGCGCAGCTGCGAGAGTCTGGCGTAGGCGGTCGCGCGGTACGCCACGAGCGCCTCCTGGTCGGCCGCGTCGATGTCCAGGAACCCGTGGCCCGATTTCAGCCCAAGGTTTCCCGCGGCCACCGTGGCGGCCAGCGACGCCGGCACCGAGAATCGCTCGCCGTAGGCCTTCTCGAGGGTCCGGTAGGCCGACTCGTAGACGTCGAGTCCCGCCATGTCGCCGATCGCGAAGGGTCCGAAGAGGGCCAGCCGGAATCCGAACGTGTTGCTGACGACGGTGTCTATCTGCTCGGGCGTGGCCGTGCCTTCCTCGACGATCCGCACCGCCTCCCTGTAGAGGGCGAACTGCAGTCTGTTGGCCACGAACCCGGGGGTGTCGGCCACGCGGGCCGGGACCTTGCCCACGTCGCGGATGAGGCCTTCGGCCCGGTCGAGGGTGCGCGCGGCGGTGGCCGGTCCCGGTATCAGCTCGACGCCCGGGATGAAGGGGGCCGGGTTCATCCAGTGCACGCCGAGGAACCGGTCGGGGCGGCCGACGGCCTGGGCCAGCTCGCTGATGGGTATGGCCGACGTATTCGTGGCGATGATCGCGTCCGGGCGGGCCGCAGCGGATATCTGGCCCAGGATGTCCCACTTGAGGTCGACTCGCTCGGGCACGGCTTCGGTGATGTAGTCGGCTCCGGCCACGGCGCTCTCAATGGACTCTCCGGCGGAGAGGTTGCGGCGCACGGTCTCGGCTGCCCCGGGGGGCAGCAGTCCCTGGGACTCGTGCTCCTGCGCCTCGCGGGTCAAGCGAGCCAGGGCCAGTGCAGCGGTCTGCGCATCAGCGTCAGCGAGGGCCACCGCACGACCGCCCAGCGCGAGGACCATGGCGATGCCGCCCCCCATGTAGCCCGACCCGACCACCGCCGTGGTGAAGATGTCGCCTTCAACGCTCATTGTTCAACCCTCCTGTGTCCGATTCTGGCTGCGGTCCCGGGACTTCTCAACGAATGGTGTAGCCGCCGTCGACGGCGATGGTGTGACCGGTGATGAGAGACGCCGCGTCGCCGAGCAGGAACGCGACCGCGCCGACCACGTCCTCGGGCTCTCCGAAGCGGCCGACTGGAATACGGCTCAACAGCTCGGCGGCCCAATCGGGCCGGCTGAGGGTTGCCGCGGTCAGTTCGGTCCGCACGAACGTCGGCGCGACGGCGTTGACTCTGATCCGCTCCTTCGCCCACTCCAGCGCCAGGATCCTGGTGAGGTGGATGAGCCCGGCCTTGCTGGCCCCGTAGGCCGAGCGCTCCTCGATGGCCACCGTGCCCGCCTGCGAGGCGATGTTGACGATCGAACCGGGCGTACGGCTTTCGAGCCACGTGCGCGAGAAGGCCGTCGACAGGAAGAAGCTCCCTTTGAGATTGGCGTCGAATACGGCGTCCCAGTCCTGGGCCGTCACCTCGATCGCCGGCTTGGGGATGTTGACCCCCGCATTGTTGACGAGCATGTCGACGCCGCCGCTCGACTCTTGAAGTCCGACGACAAAGTCGCGCATGGCGTCGGTGTCGGACATCTCGAGCACCAGGGGCGTGGTGCCGTAGCGCTCCGCTATCCGTCGCGCCATGGCCGGGTCGCGGCTGGTGCCGTAGACCGTGGCGCCCAATTCAACCAGACCGTCGGCGATGGCCCGGCCGAGCCCGCCGCCGGCGCCGGTGACCAGTGCCCGGTGTCCGTCGAGGCGGAAATCGACCACCCGTGAACCGCTACGTTTCCAGCGTGTGCGTGGACCAGGGCAGCGGCGTCCCTCGATACTTGGCAACGCGGACGTCACCCGATCGCGCGTGGCCCTCGAAGCGCTCCACTCGAGAAGCCCGCCCGCACAGCTCACCCAAGAGCGCGCTGGATTCGGGGTTCTTCACTTCCTGATAGGTCACGGTGCGCAGGAACTTGCCCACCCACAGTCCCCCCGTGTACCGGGCCGCGCCGCGGGTGGGCAGGACGTGGTTGGTGCCGATGACCTTGTCGCCGTAGGAGACGCAGGTGCCCTCGCCGAGGAAGAGCGCGCCGTAGTCATGCATCTTCTCCAGCGCCTCGCGCGGGTTCCTGGTGAGGATCTGCACGTGCTCGTAGGCGTACTCGTCCGCCAGCGCGTACGCGTCGTCGAGCCAGCCGACGACGTGGACGGCGCCCCAGTCACGCCACGCCGGCGCCGCGAAGTCCCGCGTGGGCATGTCGATCAAGAGGGTGTCGATGTGCTCGAGGACCTTGTACCCGAGCTCCTCGCTGGTGGTGATGAGCACGGCGGGCGAATCGGGGCCGTGCTCCGCCTGGGAGAGCAGGTCGACGGCCACGATGAACGGGTCCGCGTCCTCGTCAGCGACGATGAGCACCTCAGTGGGTCCGGCGAACAGGTCGATGCCGACCTCCCCGAAGAGCTGTCGCTTGGCCTCGGCGACGAAGGCGTTCCCGGGGCCCGCGAGCATGTTGACGGGCTTGATCGTTTCCGTCCCGATCGCCATGGCGGCGACGGCTTGGATGCCGCCCAGCAGGTAGATCTCGTCCGCGCCGGCCAGGCGCATGGCGGCGACGGTGGCATCAGGCACTTCACCCTGTATCAACGGGGTGCACGCGGCCACGCGCTTCACTCCGGCGACCTTGGCGGTCACGATGGTCATGTGGGCGCTGGCCAGCAACGGGTACTTGCCGCCGGGGATGTAGACGCCCGCCGCCTGGATCGGCACGTTCCTCTGGCCGAGAAAGACCCCCGGCAGGGTTTCGATCTCGAAGTCGGTGAGCGATTCGAGCTGGCGCTGCGCCATGACGCGGACCTGCTCCTGGACGAACGTGATGTCGTCGAGCACCTGCTGGGGGACACGGGCCATGATCTCGACCAGCTGCTCCTCGGTGAGCAGGAACGACTCCGGACCGTAGTTGTCGAACTTCTTCGAGTACTCGCGAACGGCGTCGTCGCCGCGGGCGCGGATGTCGTCAATGACCTTCTCCACCGTCGCTCGCACCTCGGGCGTGCTCCCGCGCGACGCGTTGGTCCGGGCCGGCGCCTTTATGAGTTTCGAAGGGACGGTCGAACCGTGCACGGTGTCAAGGGTCATGGGGGGTTGCCTTTCGTCTGCCTTGATGGGCGAAACGCGTCGCGCCCAGATGCGCGCCCGAGTCGGCCGCAGGTTGCAGAGCGAGTGTACGCGCACGCGAAAGGAGAGGCAAGTTCGCGAGGTTCCAAGAGCAGGGCCGATGCGCGAGGGCGAGTTGCCGGTCGGCACCTCCACACGGTCGGTCCTCATCAACCGGTGCCCAGGAAGGCGGCTCCGCACGCCTCTGGCAGGTCGAATCCCGAAGTCGAGCAGTGCTCGGCGACGCGCAGCATCACGCGTCCCTCGGGTTCGAGATCGACCTCGAGACTATGCCGCCCCGTCGACATCCTCTCGGCGACGCCCCACTCCCGGATCGCGATCGCGTCGCGCTCGCCACGCCTCGCGAGCCAGTTCGCGCGCTCGAAAGGGGTCGCCGACCAGAAGCCTCTTGGAGTCCCCGCGCATCAAGATCCCCAGGTCGAACTCGGACTCGGCGGGGATGCCGTCGGGGTCGATGCCCTCGGGGATGTGACAGGATTGCGCGATGCGCGAGGTCCAATTGCACGTCGGTACCTTCACCCGGTCGATCCTCATCCACCAGGCGCGAAGCGCCGGTGCCCTTCGACGCGCTGGCCTCGACGTGCACGAGACGTCGGTGACGTCGTCGCCCGCGCAATTCCGGTCGCTCGAGCTCGGGGAGTTCGACCTCGTCTTCACGAGCCCGGACAACGTCCTCGCGTACCGGTTCCTCTCGCAGAACCCACTGGGACGGACGCTCCCGGTGACGATCCTGGGCGCCATCGACCGGGGCCTCGGCCTCTGCCTCTGTCTCGGACCGTCGATCACCTCCGTCGACGAGGTCCGCGGCAACGTGGTCGGCGTCGACGTGCCGCAGTCCGGCTTCGCCTTCGTCGCGTACGAACTGCTCGAACGGGCCGGCCTGGCTCCGGGTGACTACCGTGTCGAGGCGCTCGGCTCCACGCCGCGCCGTGCTTCGGCACTGATCGCCGGCGACTGCGCCGCCACGGTGCTGAACGCCGGCAACGAGTTGCGCGCCCAGGGGGCCGGCTGCACGGTGGTGAGCGCGGCCTCGGACATCGGTCCGTACCTGGGCACCGTCATCGCGGCACTCGAGACCGACGATCCCGACGTCGACGGGCCCCGCTGGCGATTCACCCAGGCGATGCTCGAGACGGCTCGCGAGATCGTCGAGGGGCGACGCGAGACCGAGGTGGTGGAGGCCGTGATGGAGCTGCTCGGGCTGAGCGAGGCCGAGGCCCGAGCGCACCATGCGTGCCTGACGTCGCCCGCGAGCGGCCTCACCCCCGACGGGATGGTGGACCGCGCGTCCATCAACACCCTCGTCGGACTGCGCCGCAAGTTCGCGCCGACCCCCGAACTCGACGCGGCCATGGACTCGCTGTCGCGGGTGGTCGACCGACGTGCGTTGCCCTGATCCCGCACGACGACGGCTCCACTGCGGCCCGATCATGACGGCGACTGAAAAATCATCAAGCCAGTGGCGGCGCCCGCCTCGGTAGTGTTCGACTATCCACGAGTGATCTCGCCAACGGGATGAATCCGAAGGGAAACCACATGACCGACGCTCTCTACACGTCCGACATCGACTCGAGCGCCAGCGACGCACTGCTGGGCGACCGGCCGGTGTGGGGGCCCTTCATCGGCGGCGGGTTCGTGGACGCGCCGGGCGTCGAGACCTTCGAAGTCCTCGAGGCGGTGAACGGTCGCGCGCTGGCGCGGGTGGTCGCCGCCTCGGACGAGATCGTCGACCGGGCCGTGCTCGATTCGCGACGTGCCTACGAGGACGTCTGGCGCTACCTCCCGCCCAAGGAGCGAGGTTCTCTCATGCGCCAGGTCGCCGCTCGCATTCGAGAGCACGCTGACGAGTTGGGCGAACTGTGCGCGCGAGAGGTCGGCAAGCCCAAGCGCGACGCGCTTCGCGTCGACGTCGTCTCGAGCCATTCGAGCTTCGACTACTACGCCGGCATCACCGAGACCATTCACGGCGAGATCCTCGACCAGGGTCCCGTCGAAGCGCGCGTCGCCTACGAGCCCTACGGCGTCGTCGCCGCGATCCTCCCCTTCAACTGGCCGCCGATCCACTTCTCCAAGAAGTGCGCTCCGGCCCTGGCCGTCGGCAACACCGTCGTGATCAAGCCCGGCGAGCAGGCCCCGCTCACCGTGCTGCGCCTGGTCGAGATCGCCAACGAGATACTGCCGCCGGGCGTCATCAACGCCGTCGGGGGCATCAGTGCGGGCGCGGCGCTCGCCTCGCACCCGCGCGTGGAGCGCATCTCGTTCACCGGCGCGACCGCCACCGGGCGCAAGGTCATGGAGAGCGCGGCCAAGAACCTCACCTACGCCACGCTCGAGCTGGGCGGCAAGAACGCCCTCATCGTCCTCGCCGACGCCGACCTCGATGACGCGGTGGCGATCGCGATCGAGGGCATGTTCTACAACCAGGGCGAGGCCTGCACGTCCACCTCGCGCATCCTCGTGCACTCGTCGCTCTACGACGAGTTCTCCCACCGGTTCGTCGACGCGACCTCGAGGCTGGTGATCGGACACCCCCTGTCCGCCACGACCGACATCGGCCCGATGGTCGACGAGCGCCAGCAGCAGCGGGTGCTCCACTACGCCCAGCTCGGCCGCGAACAGGGCGCGCGGCTGCTCTACGAAGGATCGATCCCCGAGGGGCACGGATTCGAGTCGGGCTTCTTCGTGGCTCCCGTCGTCTTCGGCGACGTCACCGCCGACATGGCCATCGCCCAGGAGGAGATCTTCGGCCCGGTCGCCAGTCTCATGCGCTTCGACACTGACGACGAGGCCGTCCAGATAGCCAACGGCACCGACTACGGACTCACCGCGGCGATCTGCACCCGCGACGAGGTTCGCGCCAGCCACCTCGCCCAGCGGCTCGAGGTCGGCATGGTCTTCGTGAACAACTACACGCGGCGCAACTTCATCGGCTCGCCGTTCGGCGGTGTCAAGGGAAGCGGCTACGGCCGCGAGTACGGACCCGAGACGCTGCACGAGTTCGTGCGCGCCAAGAACGTCAGGTACCCCTCGGGCCGCGGCGTGATCCCCGGGTGGCCCCCGCTGCTCTAGCGGCTCGTCGCCCGACACCCTGGACGTCGCGGCCGGTCACCGCTCTGACTCGCCAGCGGGTCGCCGGCCCGCTTCCTGGCGGCCGGGACTACGTCGCCAGGAAGTCGACGAGCAGGCGGTTCAGCTGCTCGGGCGCGTGCACCGGCACCCAGTGGCTCACGCCCTCGATCCGCTCGTAGCGCCAGGGGCCGCTGACGTAGCGCCGCGAGCCGGTCATCTGCTCCTCGCCGAGCGCCATGTCGGCGCTGCCCCAGACCCCCATCGTCGGACACGAGATGAAGGGGAAGTCGATCCCGCTGCTGTCGCGGTGGAAGGTCGCCGGTGCGATGTTGGCCCGGTACCAGTTGAGCGCGGCCGTGAGGGCCCCGGGGCGCGAGAGGTCGGCGATCTGGCGCTCGGCGTCGGCGTCCTCCCCGCGCGCGATGCCGCCGTAGGCCCATTGGAGGAAGAAGGCCCAGTCGTCCTCGGCGATGCCGACCTCGGCGACGCCGGGGAACTGGAACCACAGCATGTACCACGACAGCTGCTTCTGGGCGAGCCCCGCGGACCCGAAGGCCCCCGGGTGGCCCACCGAGACCGCGACCAGCTTCTCCACGCGGTCGGGGACGAATGACGTGAACAGCCACGCCAAGGCCGCGCCCCAGTCGTGGCCGACGACCACCGCGCGCTCGACCTCCATCGCGTCCAGGATTCCCGAGACGTCACCGATGAGCTGACCCAGTCCATACTGCTCGACCTCGGCGGGCTTGTCGCTCTCGCCGAAGCCGCGAAGGTCGGGCGCGATCACGCGGTAGCCGCGTCGTGACAGCTCGGTGATCTGGTGGCGCCACATGTGCCACGAGTCGGGGAATCCGTGGAGGAGCAGGACCGGTGGGCCGGTCCCGACGTCGGCGACGTTGAAGGTCAACTCGCCGACCTTGATCCGGCGTTCTGGCACCTTCGGTTCGTCGGTCATCTTCCTCGTTTCGCTGCTAGTGGGCCCCGGCCTGTTCGACCATGAGCCGCTCGAGGTTGGCGCGCGACGGATCGGCGTTCGCGAGGTATCGGCTGATCGCGGCCTGCATCTTCGGCTCACCCATGTGTTCGACGATACCGCGCGCGCCATTCAGTCGGGACCGCTCCAACCACGCGGCAAGGTCGGGATTCTGCGACCAGGCGGCTTGGGCGACTCCGGCGGTCCACGTGCCCTTGACCCAATCGACGGCCTTGTCGGGGTACGCGTTGGGCGGGCAGAGGCGGTTCTTCTCGTCAACGGCGAGGGCGAGGGTCTCGACGAAGCCCACGAGGGCGGCGTTGAACGTCGGTTGGCAGGTGCGCACCTGCTGGATCGTGATCCGGTGCCCTTCGTAGATCGGGCGGTCCTCGGCGACCGTGAGCCCGGCCGCCGTGCAGTCGACGTGGACCTGGGCACCGTCGGTTGGCACCTCGCCGCGCTCGAGGACGATGCGCTCTGGCTCGATGCGCACGATCCGTCCCATGCGAACGACGTTCTCTATCTGGCGAAGCGTCTCGAGCTCGGCTCGGCTGAGGATCGCGCAACGGTACATCGT
>JADGOJ010000079.1 GCA_017883045.1 Acidimicrobiales bacterium | reverse complement strand
ACTGGCACCTGTCTGACTCAACGAAGTTCGGACCGGGTTGCCGACTGCATTCACCACCGACCTGCGCGGCTACGACAAGCCTCGATCAACAGAATCCGGGTTCAAGGCCCGGCCGACGCATCAAGAATCGGTGGGGCCGTGGAGGGCTGCGCAACGGATTGGTCAGGCCTGAACAGGGACTGGAAGGCGAAGGAATCTCGATCACTGTCACGACGAAGGCCCGGCCCTCCATGACGGAGGGCCGGGCCGTATCGCCGGACGCGATGTCTAGTTCCGCGAGGGG
Organism: Acidimicrobiales bacterium; assembly: GCA_017883045.1. Classification (GTDB taxonomy): domain Bacteria; phylum Actinomycetota; class Acidimicrobiia; order Acidimicrobiales; family RAAP-2; genus RAAP-2. The sequence goes on along the minus strand of JADGOJ010000079.1, from coordinate 9,555 downwards.
TGGAAGAGCGGCGTCATCGACGTCACTGAAGCATCTCCCGCGTGAGCCAAGTAGGGCAACCCGAAAGCATCCTCCATACTGCGCAGCAGCGAGTAGTGGTTGTAGGGCGTGTTGTCAGTGACGTGGATCGGTCCCTTGTTGGTGATCACGATAGTGACAACGTGACCGCCGCCCGGGTTCGCACCGCAGCAACCAGTCCCCAGCAGGCCGGAGTCCGAGAAGTCGTCTTCGTCCCATGTGATCACAATGGCGTTATTGCCTTCCTGCCACGTGTGCGAAGACATGATCTCGCTGACCGTCGATCCGACGTAGGCGTCTCCCGCGGCGATCAGCCCTGCGGTGCTCGAGCAACCTCCGGTCCCGTGCATGTCGTGACACTGGTCGGGAACCACCAGGCTGTAGTTCGCCAAGTTTCCCGACGCCAGGTCAGTGGCCAGCTGGGAGTCAGGCGCCATGTTCGCCACGTCACCCTGGGTCCCGACGAAGTTGACGAAGGGATTGTGCTTGGAGGCGTAGAGCGCGACTGTGCTGCTGGGGTACTTGAACGTGTACGGACCGTTGGCCCCAGGTCCACTGCTTACCAGCACACTCGGCGTGGGCGGCAGGCTTTGGAAGTAGCCCCGCCACGTCTTGCCCGCGGCGGTGAGCTGGTCGGCGATGCTCTGTGCTGCGACCGTGTGATTCACGCTCGAGCCGGCGCACTGTGGATCCGTCGACGCGAGGGCCGCCGTGCAGTAGAACTGGTTGTCGTCCTGGATTCCGAAGTAGCTCCCTCCGATGTTGGCCACGTAGTTGGGCTCACTGGGGTGGGTCACGCCGTAGTAGTTGGTCGCCAGGCCGTACTGGTTCGCTAGGGCATTGATCTGAGGAGCGTTGCTGTTACCAATGATCGTGCCGTAACTCGTGTTCTCCATCATTATCTCCACGATGTGCTGGTAGTGGGGGATGGCTGAATTGATGGTGCTCGCCGATGTCACGCTGGGTGTCATCATCCAGGCGACGCCCGTGAGGGCCAGCGCCATCGTGGCAATCCGATTGAGTCTCATGGTGTGCATCTCCTAATGCGCCTGAGCGCGTGGTGCCCACGTGGAGTTTCCTCGCGGGTACTTCTCTCCGACGCACGGGACGGTAACAATCGAATCGAAACGCCCAGTGATGCGACCGTGACAATCGATTGATGGCTCTTCGAACTCTTCGCACCACGGCGTCCGCGTGGTCTGGAGGCGGCGTGGGTATGCCGCGCCGAGTCGCCATCCATGCCAATCACTGCGATCATGCCTGATGCCTTACGAGTACCCGAGTTCTCTGCGAAGGACAACGTCACTCCATGGGCCATGCTCCGAACCATCCCTTCTTGACCACCCGAAGCGAACGCCCGATACCGCGCACTTCGCACAGGTTCGGGCAGTCGCGCCAACCAGCGCCCGCCACAACCAGTCAACGGAGCGATGGGGTGCTTCCAAACTCGTCGCCTTGCGAACCGACTTAGCGCCGGTGTCGGGCGAACGAAGTTGGGACATAATGAAGCATGCGCGTGCTCGTGATTGAAGACGATGACGCCATCGCGTCGGCCCTTGAAAAGGGACTGATCCGGGAGGGCTTTGAGCCGATCCGAGCAGGAACAGCCGCCCAGGCTCTCAATTCTCTTCCGGTCGACTTCATCCTGCTCGACCTCGGGCTCCCGGACCGTGACGGTGTCGAGCTATTCCAGAACCTGCGCGCTGTGACAAGCGCACCCATCATCATGGTGACGGCGAGAGGAGCCGAGCAAGATCGAATCGCTGGCCTTGATCTGGGTGCCGACGACTACGTGGTGAAGCCCTTCGGTTTTCGCGAACTCGTCGCAAGAATCAACGCAGTCCTGCGACGTACGTCTCACCGAGATATGGAGTCGCCGACTCAGGTTCTTGGTCCGATCGAGATCGATCGGAGAACTCGGAAGGTCACCGTCGCCGGTGAGGAGATCGCCTGCACGCCCAAGGAGTACGGAATCCTCGAGTTCCTGGCGCGTGACCCCGGCGCGACCATCACCCGCCAGGAGATCCTGGACAGCGTGTGGGGCTCCAACTGGTTCGGCTCCACCAAGATGATGGACGTGCACGTTGCGTCGCTCCGACGGAAATTGGGGATTCCCAACGTCGTGGAGACCGTCCGTGGCATCGGTTTCCGACTCGTCGTTCCACAATGAGAAACCGACTACTCCTCGGCTTCATCCTCTTCGCCTTCATCGCGATGGCCCTCCTCGTGATACCGATTGGTTTCACCCTTAACGCCCACGAGAACGCCTCCACCCTCTCGGCGCTCAAGCGCGACACCAGTGCATTGTCCTCGCTCCTGGCAAACGACATCGGCGCCAATCGACTCACCGAGGCGGAGAAACTCGCCCGTTCGTATGCACGCACGAGCGGTCGCCAGGTCCTGGTCGTCCAGGGGACGACCACTCTCGCCACGAGCAAAGGTGGCCCGGTCGACAAGGAGTTGGCGCAAATCGCTCGCAGTGTTCACACCAGTCAGCTCTCCGGGGTCATTCCAGGTTCCTCTGCTGGGGAATCCCGATACTACGTTGCCATGCCGTTGCCGGACGATCGGTCCGCGATTCACCCGCTCGACGGTGCTGTCTTGATTGTGACCTACCCCGTGAAAGTCATCACCAAGATCATCCACGGCAACTGGCGCAACCTCGGTCTCTACGGGATCATGATGCTGTTGCTTGCGTGCGTGTTCGGATTCTTCATCTCGAATTCGTTGACCCGGCCACTGCGTCGGATCGTCACGGCGGTCGACACTATCGGACAGGGACAATTAGACGTCCGGGCGCCTACGACGATTGGACCGCCCGAACTGCGCCGTCTCGCCGAGACCATCAATGCAACGTCGTCGCGACTCATCGACCTACTTGAAGTCCAGAGGGCGTTCGTCGAAGATGCCTCGCATCAATTGCGTACACCGTTGACGGCACTGCAATTGCACCTGGAGAATCTCCAATACGGCGAACAGCGTCCCACGCCGGAGGAGTTTGCGCTGGTCCTCTCTGAAGTGGGGCGCCTCAACCGCCTCGTAGAGTCACTGCTCGAATTGGCGCGCAATGAAGCGCGCGCACCCATCCTTGCCGCAGTTGACCTGAGTGACATCGTGCAGAATCGCGCCGCTTTCTGGAGACCGCTCGCCATGGAGCATGGTCTCGACCTCGCGGTCTCGACGCCCACTGAGATCAGGGTGTTGGCCATCGCGGGGGTGCTCGAACAGGTGGTCGACAGCCTCCTATCGAACGCCTTCGACGCCACCCCCGCAGGGGGTCGCATCCTCGTCGCAGCCTCCAAGGCGGAGTCCCGCGCAGAACTCCACGTGATTGACACGGGCGTTGGCCTCGACGCCGCCCATCGCGAACTGGCGCTTCGACGATTCTGGCGAAGCCCCCAGAACGACGCCGAGGGATCAGGGCTCGGTCTCGCCATCGTCGACCAGTTGGTTCGCCTGTCGGGCGGAACAATCGAACTGCGCGAGGCACCCGACTGCGGCATCGATGCGACTGTGCTGCTTCGCCTCGCGCCGTAGAGACCGCGGCCCAAACCTCTATCAACGCGTTGACTGTCTCCGAAGCCGAGGGTGGCAGACGGAGCGACACTCATCACCGCCGCCTCTTCATAAGAGCATTCCAAGAACTTCGTAAGACCACCATTGCTCTACGTGAACGCACCGCAACCTTTACCATTTCTTGGATGAAACGACGAGTCGCGAAACGGTGCCACTCGGTACCTTCGAGATGGAGGTTCTTTCGACTCCGCAAGAAGGAGTCGGAAGACACTTCCATCCACCTATGTAACAAGGAGATCACATCATGAACAGCAAGTTTGCCAAGGTTGTACTTCCCGCAGTTCTCGCAGTCGGCTCACTCGGCCTCGGGACACTCGCAACGATTCCCGCGGGCGCGTCAACGAAGGCCCCTCACACCACCACGACCGTCGCCACTGTCACACTGACCGGCAGCGTCGTCAAGGCGAACATCACGAAGGGTCTCGTCTGGTTCAAGGTCGGTGCCAAGACCTACCGCGCGAGCTTCACCTCGGCCACGACGTTCACCAAAGGTACGTCGGCTTCCCTCGTCAAGGGTGCCAGTGTCACCGTGACCGGCAAGTACGTCGGCAAGTCGAAGTCGGTGATCGTCGCGTCGAGCATCGCGGCCTAGTCAGACACGACTCGAGTCTCGAGTCGTGCTTCAACCGCGCACCGGGTCTCCCAAGGACCCGGTGCGCGGTTGTCTGTCTCTGACGCGCAGTGCAAAGTCGATTGACTGGCTTCAGTTCTCATCCGGCGCACGCCGACAACGACTCTGCCCACCTGAACTCCCAGAATCGACCAGACTCGATGAAGTCGTGTGGTCGGATTACCCGGAGCTGTGGGGAGCCGTCACGAGCCGGTTCCCAGATCCCAATGGCGGCACGGCAAAAGGAGTTCCGCAAGCACCCCGCCAAAGGCCCCGAGCGAGCGTAGGGGCCGTGAAGCGGCGAAACCCCGACCCGAAGGCCAGTCCACGTCGATTCCGGATCTCCCGGTGAGGTTTCGACGTAGTCGCGCTGCCTTCATCGGTCGATCGACTGTGAAATAGTCCTCAGTACACCTTCCCACCAGGGGTGGTCGACCGGTACAGTGAATCGTTGCGAAAGGCTTTACGAATGGGGGCGGGCGATGAGCGAAGTTCGAGTCCTGGTCGGCACGCGAAAGGGTGCGTTCATCCTGCAAGCCGACGGCAAGCGGGACAAGTGGGAGGTGCAGGGACCATTCTTCGGCGGGTGGGAGATCTTCCACCTCAAGGGATCGCCAGCCGATCCGAACCGAATCTACGCATCCCAGTCGACGAGTTGGTTCGGCCAACTCATCCAGCGCTCCGACGACGGCGGCCGAACGTGGAATCCGGTGGGCAACCAATTCCTCTACGACGGCGTTCCCGGGACGCATCAGTGGTACGACGGGACGCCCCATCCGTGGGAGTTCGCCCGAGTGTGGCACCTCGAGCCCTCGCGCACCGATCCCGACACCGTGCTGGCCGGGGTCGAAGACGCCGCGTTGTTCCGGTCGACCGACGGCGGGCTCAACTGGAGCGAGTTGTCGGGATTGCGAACGCACGCCACGGGATCGTCCTGGCAGCCCGGTGCCGGCGGCATGTGCCTGCACTCGATCATCGTCAGTCCGAGCGATCCGCGGCGCATCTTCGTCGCCATATCGGCGGCCGGGGTGTTCGGAAGCGACGATTCCGGGATGACGTGGCGCCCGCTCAACAACGGCCTGAGTTCGGGCGAGATTCCCGACCCCGATGCCTTCGAAGGGCACTGCGTCCATCACATCGCGCTGCACCCGTCGAGGCCGGAAGTTCTGTTCATGCAGAAGCACTGGGACGTGATGCGCAGCGACAACGCGGGTGAATCGTGGTTCGAGGTCAGCGGCAACCTCCCGTCCGACTTCGGCTTCGTCGTCGACGTTCACGCGCACGAGCCCGAGACGGTCTACGTGGTGCCAATCACGAGCGACTCCGAGCACTTCCCTCCTGAGGGGAAGCTCCGCGTCTACCGCTCCCGGAGTGGGGGCAACGAATGGGAACCGCTCTCGAACGGACTTCCCCAGCGAGACTGCTACGTCAACGTCCTGCGCGACGCCATGGCGGTCGACGCGCTGGACGAGTGCGGCGTCTACTTCGGGACCACCGGAGGCCAGGTCTACGTGTCGCCCGACGCCGGCGACCACTGGAAGGCGATCGTGCGCGACCTGCCCGCGGTCCTCTCGGTCGAAGTTCAGACGATCGCATGATCCGCGTCGTGCTCCCGGCGCACCTCAAGGTCCTCGCCAACGTTGCGCGCGACGTCCAACTCGAAGTGCCGGGAATACCGACATCGCGGGCCGTCATCGACGCGCTCGAGGCCCGGTTCCCGGCTCTGCGCGGCACCATCCGTGATCCCGCCACCCAAGAGCGTCGTCCCTTCGTGAGGTTCTTCGCGTGCGAACTCGACCTTTCTCACGAGTCATTGGACAGCCCCCTGCCCGATGCCGTGATCAGCGGCCAGGAGCCGTTCTTCGTGATCGGCGCGATGGCGGGTGGGTAAGGGGCTCGCGCCGCAGCGAACGCTGGTGTCAAGGCCTCTGATTTCCAGAGACCGACCGCGGACGCGTCCGTGCGAAGCGCCGATCCGGCGTCGGGCGGCATCATCTGGCGCACCGGTCGCTGGTCACTGAGAGTGATGGCCCCAGAGCACGCCCTCCTCCGACCGGCCCTGGCGTCTTTGGTCGAAGACGGAGTCGTCCATCGGTGTGTGGACGACTCCACTGGCCAGACTCAGCCGACCTTCTTGACGCCGTGCCCGGCCAGGACATCCTCCCAGCGTCCCCGGTTCTCTTCGTCAGTCGTTTCGACAACGAGTTCGTAGGGCAGCGCCAGCTTGAGATGAACCAGCACCGACTCGAGGTCTTCGTCGAATCGGTAGTCCTTCACGCTGCCCCACTCGAATGTGATTGACGCATGGTCGTCATCCCAGACGTCACCGGATCGTGGAGTGCCTTCAACGGCAGTCTGATGGAAGACACAACCTTCACTCGTCGCGCTCACTCGACCTGTTCGCACCGTTCCGAGGGCGGTAGTCGGCGACATGTAGCCGGTCCCTTCGCAACTCCCCCCAACCTGACCTGTCACGGGCCCTGGATGCATGTTCTGACCTCGCCATCGAGTCGCACTACGTGGTGCCACACCGTTCTAGCACTCGGTCATCGCACCGAAGGTCGCCAGGAGTGGCACCCAACGCACCTCGCACGTGAGGGGAGGGCACCGGTTCGCCCGCGTCCCCGGGGGTCGGAGGCAGGGACCAGGCACGCGTCACGGCGATGGCGCAACCTGGAGCGACGACGCCGATCTCGGCCCGCCCGGCTTCGATCTCAGTCCGGCCAGAGATCTTCGAGTTCGCGACCCTTGGTCTCGGGAAGGCCCCAGAAACCGATCGCCATCAGTGCCGCCGGGATGAACGTGCACTGAGCGGCGAGGGCGAATCGGCTGCCCACGTCGGCGACCGCGCCGAACACGACGAGACCGGCGACCGCGCCAACGACGCCGGCCGCGAGGAACCAGCCGGAGGCTGACGCTCGCACCGCGGTCGGGAACAACTCGTTCACCAGCGCGCCGCCCGCCGGAGCGAAGATCGAACCGAACATGATGCCCAGGACGTAGCCGCCGACGAGCGCGTACCGGGGTCCGGCGTACATGGCGACGCCACAGACCCCCAAGCCGGCCATGCCCAGTGCGCCCGTCACCCGCCTGCCCAGGTGGTCCGCCATCCACCGGCCGACCAGCAGCCCGATCAGTCCGGTCGCCCCCGCGCACACCACCATGGCCGCCGTCAGGACCCCGGACAGGTGCACGATGTTCTGTGCGTAGAGGAAGACGAAGCTGTTGGCCGGTCCGGTGATGAAGGAGAGCGCGAATCCCAAGGTCGCCAGAATCATCAGGCGGCGGCGGAACTTCGGCCCGACCGCGCCGAGGGCCGGGACCACGTGCTCTCGGGCGGCCACCTCGATGGCGAAGCGGTCCGGCTCGCTCACCCACCGGTTGACGAGGGGAAGCAGGGCCAGCGGCACGATGGCGAGCAGGAAGTAGCCGCGAAAGCCGAGGGCGTTCGCCGCCAGGCTGTGGATGATCGCCGTGAGCCCCGCGCCGATGCCGTACGCCGCGGCGACCAGGGCCATTGCCTTCGCCCGTCCGGTCGAGTCCGTCTGCTCGGCCGCGATGACTTCGGAGAGGGCGTTGGTGGCGCTCAGCAGTGGTCGTCCGCAGGCGAAGATCGCGACGAACCACCAGTACCCGGGGCTGGCGGCGGACAGGATCGTCACGACGAGGCCGAGCCCGACGGTGACGATCAGCATCCGCCGGCGGCCGAAGCGGTCCGCCAGCCCGGTCAATGGCAGCCCACCGAGCGACGCCAGACGCAAGATGGCCAGTCCGACGCCGAGCTTGGTCCCCGAGAGTCCGGCCTGGTCGGCGAGGGTGGCCCCGTGGACCAGGTGACCGAACGTGCGCGCCACGCTCCCCAGCGCCGCGACCACGCCGAACTGGGCGAAGCCCGAGGCGAAGGAGGCGATGACCGCACCGATCACCACCCGGTCCGTCCAACGGTAGAGACGCGGCGCCGGGATCGATTCCGCCGAGGGATCGGGGGTGGGCGGTGACATCACCGGTAGCGCAGCGACGACCCCAGGGGTCCTGGAGTCGATTGGGCGCGGTGTTGACGAGCCCACCGGAAGGGGCTGTCGAGTAGAGCGAAGAGCAGGGGGACCACGACCGCACCCGTCAGCAGGTACCAGGGCCACGGGCCCATCAGCCGCAGCAGGGTCCACTGCGTGGGAGCGTGACGCAGGAACATGTAGTTCGCCCCCAACGCGTAGTCGCACGCACCGACCACGGCGGTGAAGACGTAGGTGATGATCGTCGCACGTACGACCGATCCGGCGCGGGGCTCGAGGCGTGCGCCGACAGCGAGGAAGAGCGCCGCGAAGACGATGCCGGCGTGGCCGATGACGAATTCGAAGAACTCCACGTGTGGGAAGGCGACGTTGAGATCCGGAGTCAGCAATCCCATCAAGGTGCCCGTCAACCCCCAGAAGTAGGTCAACTCGGCCAGCAGGCGTGTGCGCCAGAGGCAAGCGGCCGCGGCCACCGGGATCGCGAAGTTGCAAAGTGCCAGGGGCAGCGACGTCTTGGCCGACCAGGTCCCGTCGCCCACGTGGCGAACGGTGTCGGTGACCGCGACGGCGACCAGCACGAGCCCGACGATCGCGCTGGTCCGCACGATCCAAGGACCCGGTCGCCGGCGGGCGGCCACGCAGAGGCCGGCGCAGCCGACGGCTACGACGACGATACCCGACCAATAGGGCACCGGTGAGATCGTGGCGCTGAGCTCCCCCATCACGTTCGGGTCTAGCAGGCCGATTCCCGGCGAACCCGGCAAACCGCGGCAACCGGTTGACCCGGTGCGCATCGGGACGTTCGGCACTGACGTCGTCGAGCGTCCTGCTGCATCATGGTACCTAGGTCGCCTAGCGAGGAGGTCGGATATGACGTGGCGCATCGCCGGCGAGCGCTTCTCGTCAATCGCAGCATCGAAGCGACGTCGATGACCGAGACACCCGACGGCGGTCCCCCCAACGAGCGTGATGAGACGAATAGCGATCGTCCGGCGCCGACCAACACGTCCGGTGTGTCGAGCGACGGCGCACTGGTGCTTCGAGAGATCGGAGCGCTGCTCGAGCAGCTGCATCTGCGTTCGGGGCGGCCACTCGGCCTCGACAGTGACTTGACGACCGATCTCGGAGTGGACAGCCTCGCCCTCGTCGAACTGTACGACCAACTCGAGCGGGTCTTCGACGTCACGCTGCCCCAGGACGTCTTCTTGACCGCGTCCACTCCGCGCGACTGGCTCGACGCGGTGCGCGCCGCCCGAGGCGAGACGATCGAGCGCGAGGTCCGCCCGCCGACGCCGCTGCTGCGCCGGGCGGCCGGCGAGCCACGGCCCGACGACGCCG
>JADGOJ010000078.1 GCA_017883045.1 Acidimicrobiales bacterium | reverse complement strand
ACCGACTGGCGCAGCGACGGGGACGAACGTCTGAGCGACGGTGGTCCGACGGTTCGGTCGCTCGTGGTCGACACCTGTCGCCGGGGAGTGGACGTGCGCGGCCTGCTCTGGCGATCGCACAGCGACCGCTTCGCCTTCAGTGCGAAGCAGAATCGACAATTCGCCGCAGAAGTGACGAAGGCGGGCGGTCAAGTCCTCCTCGACGAGAGGGTTCGACGTGGAGGGTCACACCACCAGAAGGTGGTTCTGCTGCGACACCCCTCATTCCCCGAGCGTGACGTTGCGTTCATCGGGGGTATCGATCTCTGTCACGGTCGTCGCGACGATGGCCGCCACCTTGGGAACAACCAAGCAATCAAATTGGACGAGCGCTACGGTTCGCGTCCCCCGTGGCACGACGTACAGCTCGCCGTGCGGGGCCCGGCGATCGGCGATCTCGACCGGACGTTTCGTGAGCGGTGGGAGGACCCCACTCCACTGAACTATGCGGGTCTGGCTCGGTCGTGGACGTCGAGGGTCCTGTCGCGAGACCGCATCGCCGGTGCGCTGCCCGTCGCGCTCGCTGATCCACCCGCTCCGGGTGGGCACGCCGTTCAGGTACTGCGCACCTACCCGGCGCGCAGGCCCCCGTACCCGTTCGCTCCGTCGGGCGAGCGCAGCGTCGCCCGAGCGTTCGCCAAGGCGGTCCAGCGGGCTCGCACGCTGATCTACATCGAAGATCAGTACTTCTGGTCGATCGAGATCGCCGAGATCCTCGCGGGCGCTCTGCGACAACAGCCCGGACTACAGCTCATCGCCGTGGTCCCTCGCTTTCCGGATAAGGACGGGCGCCTCTCGGGTCCGCCGAGCCGCCTCGCACAAGCCCGGGCCCTCGCCGTGGTTAAGGCCGCGGGTGGCTCGCGCGTGGGCATCTACGACGTTCAGAACGAGGCGGGAACACCGATTTACGTCCACGCCAAGGTTTGCGTGATCGACGACGTGTGGGCGACGGTCGGTTCGGACAACCTCAATCGACGTTCGTGGACGCACGATTCGGAACTCTCGTGCGCGGTTATTGACAGCGAAAGGGACGCTCGTGAACCTCTCGACCCGGGCGGATTGGGTGACGGTAGTCGCAAATTCGCGCGCGACTTGCGCCTGGCGCTCTGGGCGGAACACCTCGGGTGCTCACCCGACGATCCCGCCCTTCTCCCGCTGGCGGGTTCGACACACCTGTGGGAAGCGGCCGGGCGCGAACGCGACCCCGGGGTGGATCCAAATAGTCGCGCAGTCCGGTCGTCGAGTCGCGTTCGAGCGCACGCAATCGCGCCTGTTCCCCGCGCGGGTCGCCCGTTGGCCCGGATCGCCTATCGCATGATCTTCGACCCGGACGGCCGTCCGAAGGCGCTGCGGATGAAGCACCGCTTTTGAGCGTTGTCGTGGCAGCAACTTCTGCTGGCCTGGGTAAGAGAACAGTCGAACGGTTCAGTTCGCGTGACTCTTTCCAGATTCTGAGGAAGCCTGGATGTGGGATTGGGCAATTACCCGCGCCAAGGTGGTGAACCGGCGGTAGTGTCATTATGAGCACGTTTTTCGTCCAGAGGATGATTCCACCGCGAAAGCCCCGCAACTCATCGATTCATCTCGCCTGGCGCGAAGATGAGGAGGGCAGTGGACGACACCATGACTGATCGACCTGATTGTGACTGATGATTCCGACTACGGCACGTCACGAGGCGGCACCGTTCTAGAGTCTCGACCAGGCGGCGCAGCTGAACGGTGGGGAAAGTCACTCGGCCACCGGAACGCCTTTGTCGCGTACGTGGTCGTGCTCATCGGGGCCATCATCGTCCTTTCGGTGATCTTCGTGGGCCTGGGATACTTCGTGACCCACGTGATCGAACGTGGATCCCTCGGAACGTGGGATCACCACGTGAGTGTTTGGTTTAGTGTTCACGGGCACCCGCCGTGGAACGGACTCACGGGCGACGTGACGCTGGCAGCCGACACCTTCGAGGTGGCGGGCGTCGCGGCCATCCTTACGCTCGTGCTGCTCTTTCGCCACTGGGGACGCCAATCGTTCTTGCTCGTGACGAGCCTCGCGATCGAGCTTTCGGTGTTCCTCGTCGCCAACACCATCGTGAAGCGGCCCCGCCCGCACGTTCGACATCTCGGCGGCACGCCGTCCACGTACAGCTTCCCGTCGGGTCACACCGCCGCCACCATCGCCCTCTACGGGGGCATCGCGGTGATCGTGTGCGCGGTGACGACGCGACGCGGCCTACGGATCCTCGCGTGGACGATCACCGTGTTGCTTACCGTGGCGGTCGGATTCACCCGCGTCTACCGTGGCGACCACTACGTCACTGACGTCGTGGCTGGCGCACTTTTGGGCATTGGTTCCCTGTGGTCGGCGGTCTTCATCATCCGCGTCGTCCAAGCCGACCGGAAGACGAGGAGGCCCGCGTCCGCCCCGGCGCACGGTCAGGTCGCGAGTCCCACAGCGGGCAGTAGTCCGTGACGAAGATCGCCGTCGTCGCCCATCAGGGAAAGACGCTGGGTGGTGGCCTGGGCGAACTTCGCCGGGTGCTCTCTGATCGTGGATTCCCTGATCCGTTGTGGTACGAGGCTCCCACCAGCCGCGAGGCGGCCCCGTTGGCGCAGAGGGCGGTGGCTAACGGAGCCGAACTGATATTCCTCTGGGGCGGCGACGGCACGATTCAGCGGTGCGTCAACGTCATCGCCGGCGAGAACGTGACGCTCGCGATACTTCCTGCGGGCACCGCGAACCTGTTGGCGATGAATCTTGGCGTGCCGAACGACCTTGAAGAAGCCGTGGACGTCGGCCTGAACGGCGATCAACGCCGACTGGACGTTGGGGTGCTGAACGGAAAGCGATTCACTGTCATGGCCGGTGTGGGTTTTGACGCTCTGGCCATGCGCAATGCCGACGACAACCTGAAACAGCACATTGGGCGACTGGCGTACGTATGGACCGGGACGGAGGCGACGCAGATGAAGCCCCGGCGCGTCCAGATCAAGGTCGACAAACAGCCGTGGTTCAAGGGTGAGGCCACCTGCGTGCTACTGGGCCAGATGGGTTCGGTGGCCGGCGGTGTTGTCGTCTTTCCCGATGCCCAGCCCGATGATGGGCTGCTCGAAATCGGAGTCGTGACCGCCGAGAACGCGATCGAGTGGACGCGGGTGCTCGCTCGGATGGTCGTCGGCAAGGCGGAGAACTCGCCGCTGGCCCAGATGACCCGGGGACGCCGAGTGGACATTCAGCTCAGCCGGCCTACGGTCTACGAACTCGACGGGGGAGCCCGCAAGGCCAAGAAGCGACTGCGCGCGACGATCGAGCCCGGCGCGATCACGGTGCGCGTGCCGAGAGTGGTGGCGCAGTGAGCACGGCCTCGGTCGTCCCGGAGACCCGGGGACTGACCGGTGACGACGCCCGTCAGACGCTTCGCAGCGTGGGTTGGGGTCAGTTAGCCAAGGACTCCTTCCGCCGGCTGCGGGTGTCGGACGGTTTCAGTCACGCGCGCTCGTTGGCCTTCATGACCTCGCTCGTGGCCATCCAGGGGGTCATCGCCGTCGTCGGGCTGGCCCGAGTGCTTCACAAGGGCGCCGTGAGCGCGGCAATCGACGCCACGCTGCGCCGCGCGATCCCAGGACCCGCCGGACGAGTACTCACGACCGCTGTCACCCAGGCCCACCACATGGCGGCCGAGCATCGATACACCGCCCTGTACATCGGCGCGATTGGGGCACTCTTCACCGCGACCGTGGCGATGGGACAGCTCGAGCGAGGACTCAACCGGATTTACGGGGTGGAACAGGACCGTCCGACAGCGAAGAAGTACGCCATGGCTTTCGTGTTCACGCTCAGCGTCGGAGCCCTCATCGCGGCGGCGTTCGTGTGCCTGGCTCTGGGTAAGGACCTGATCCCCCTGTCGGTCCACGGTGCCGGAACCACGGCCTGGTCAGTGGCGCGCTGGCCCATCGGCCTCGGGTTGACCGGCATCGCCGTGACGGCGATCTTTCGCTGGAGTCCACGACGCGTGCAGCCCCACCTGTCGTGGTTGGCCTTCGGTTCGGTTGTCTCGGTCGTCCTGTGGGCACTGGTGACCGCGGGACTCGGGCTGTTCTTTCGATCGAGTTCAACCTTTGGGGCGACTTACGGGCCCCTCGCCGGGATCGTGGCGCTGTTGATGTGGAGCCTCTTGTCGAGCATCGCGTTGCTCTACGGCGCCGCGATGGCCGCCCAACTTGAAGCGGTGCGCGCCGGCCAGCGAGCGCCCCAGGACCCCCAGAAGGTCGCGGAGTCCGATCCGGTGAGTGACCCCAGTCCCGAGGTGGCGTCGTGACGGCGGCCCTCACGCGACCTCCGCAGAGTGGCGTCGCGCCAGGGGGAACCGTAGAGAGGAGGCGGTGTCCATGATCACCCTCGTGATCACGCTGATCGCAATCGTGGTACCAGGAGTGGCGGCGTGGCTCGTGGTCCTGCGCTGGCCCCGGGCGGACCCCATGACGCCAGCGGTCAGCACCGAGACGGTCGAGAGCCAGGCGCGGCGTCACCGACGGGCTATTGCCTATATCAATTCGAGATTCTCCCCGGAGTCCACGACCAGCGTCGCGTTGGCAGTGACGGTTTTCATCGTGGTCATCGGCGCCGCTGCCGTCGGCATTCTGGTGCTGATGATCCATTCCAACTCGGGCTTTGCGAGTTGGGATCATGGAGCCAGCCTCTTTGCGGCCCACCACGCTTCGAAATCATCGGACCGGTTCTTGAAGATCTTCACTCAACTCGGCGGCGCCTTGGTGATCGTGCCCTTGGCGGTCATCGTCGCCGTTATCGAGACGGTGCGCCAGCGAACCGCCGTGGTTGCGATCTTTTTGACCCTGGTGGTGGGAGGGCAATTCTTGGTCGCCAACATCACCAAGTTCCTGGTTGATCGAGCGCGACCCGCGTTCGACCAGTTGACCGGATTCAGCGGCTCTTCCTTCCCGTCGGGGCACGCGGTCGCCACTGCCGCCGGTCTTGCTGCGTTCGCTCTTGTGATGGGTCGCGGAAGATCACTGCGAACGCGCGCGGTCTACGCGGGACTGGCCGTGGGACTCGCGACCGGTGTGTCGTGCACTCGCGTGATGCTCGGCGTGCACTGGCTGAGCGACGTCCTAGGTGGACTGGCGATCGGGTGGACGTGGTTCGCTATCTGCTCGGTATCCTTCGGCGGACGCAGACTTCGCTTTGGTGCGCCGGTGAAGGTCGCCGAAGCGGTTGCCTCAACTCCCCGGTAGAGAGCAGCGCCCTACCAGTTTGACCACTGGAGGGGAGCGAAGCTCGAGCTAGGGCCCATCACGATGGGTCAGCCGATGGATTGGCTATCTCTCTTAGAGAGAAAATGGCAACGGTCCTTTTGCTTGGTATTTGTGGGCGATTCGGACGATGCCACGCATGGGGCGTGGGAGGTGGCTCGTGGATAGCGTCCAATGACACCTCCGCCACGTCCTCGGCGAATCCCACCAGGTCGACAGGACTCCCGAGAAACAAGAGACTCGTGGAACCTGGCAACCTTTGTTGCCAATCGCCCAGGTCTTTGCGCCGTTTGCGGTGAGTCGTTCTCCATTGGCACGAATGTTCGACCTTGACGTGAAACGATAGAGCATGTCCCACCACGGTTCTGGGAAATGCCTTGCGAACTCCAGACCGTGAACCGCCGCAGGAGAGACGCTATTCAGCGACGGTCACGAATTAGACGGAGATAGTCAAAAGGGAGATGACAGTGGAGGGTGTCTGGATCGGGCCTTGCTTTCACTCGATCGGAGGGAACCATCGGCTCAACGCTCACCGGCGAGATCGAGAAATGAATGGGCAATTCGGTTAAAGGATTGCGACAACTATCGCGCCTCGAAGATTGTCGGTTCCCGTTCGTTCTAAGGATCCTCCCTGCGGCCCACGCGGCTCGGGAATGGCGTCGCGTCAATCCGACGTGGTCGCCGCGCGCAATCAGGGCCGCTCATCAAGATCCATTTGGGAGCGTGCTGAATCGATTGGGCCCCACATTCGAGGGTTTCGCGGAAGCACTCACTGTGCGACGCCACTCATTCCATACGGATCGCGAATGACCCTGAATTCAGTGGACGGCCGGACCAACTACCGGATGGGATCGGCCGGAAGTCCTAAGTCAAGCGTCCCCGTCCCTTGTTTTCGATTTCGCGGCGGCGTCTGGCTCTCGAATCGACTCGTGGTGAGCCAATTGGTCTTGCTCGAGATCGTTGATCTCGCTATCGTCGGCAACCTCAAGACGGACCAGGAGGTCGTCAGCGGCCGGAGAGGACCGGATCAGTTCATCGAGCTTAAGTTGGAGGATGAGATAGTTGCGGCCCTGAGTGTGCTGCACGACGAACAACATCACCAACGTCACCGCGCCAGCGATGGTCGAAAACGCGGCCTCCCATCTAACCGGGAAGCCGTCGGCCGCGAGAATGACTCCGAAGATTATGAGCAGCACGACGACGACGACTGTCGTCGTCGCCCGCGACGTGAGATCGCCTATCCAATGCAAGACGCGGCTCGTCCTCTTTTGGATTGTCGAATGTTTCATGAATCCTCCCTCGACGACGTTTCGTTCACGAAACTGACCGTTGATCACGCTTAACGCGACTTCGTTCACCGTCGCAGTAGGAGTCGAAAAGTCCTCATAGAGATTGGATGGCGGCTATCTCAGCGTAGCAGTGCAGGTCGGAGCGAGAGGCTTTGCCGACCTGGGTCATTCGATCCACGATCACGTGCGCTTCCGTCTACGCACTCAGAATCTTGCCTTGGTTAGGAGCGCGTCTCACTCGGACAGATATGAGCCGCATCGTTGACCATTGGGCAGTTCACCGACCACCCCGCCGAGTACGCCGCCACGGCCGATCGCCCAGGCGTCGCATGGGCCGACCTGGAGGACGCTGTCCCGAGTTTGCTGACCGACGGCGACCACGAACGCTCGCGCGCGGGCGGCTTCGTGCTCGTGTCCCCGCATTGGGGACCCAACATGATCGAGCAGCCCCTGTCCTACGTCCGGCGCGCCGCGACCGACCTCGTCAGCGCCGGCGCGGGACTCATCGCGGGACATTCGGCGCACGTCTTCCACGGGATCGACGGCCCGGTGTTGTTCGACCTCGGCGACTTCGTGGACGACTACGCCGTCGGCCCGCTACGCAACGATCTGAGCCTGCTGTGGCTGCTGGAGATCGACGACACCGGACCCGTGAGCGTCGAGGCCGTGCCGCTGCGCCTGACGTTCTGCCACACGACGCTTGCGAGCGGTGAGGACGCGCGGTGGATTCGCGCGCGGTTCCACCAGGCGTGCCGAGCGTTCGGCACCGACGTGACCGAGAGCGAGGGCCGCCTCGTCGTCCGACTGGCACGGTGAGGGCCGTCCGCTCCTCAGACGTTGCTCTTCGGGTTGTGACTCGCGAGGAGGATGCAGCGGTCCCCCCCGGGACACGCCACGGTCGATCGGTGGGCGAGGGCGAGGCGGACGAGGGCCGCCTCGAGGTCGCGTTCGTCGCAGTGGGCGGCCTCGGCGACGCGGGCGATGCGCGAGATCGGGCCGGCGTCGCGATCGGTGATGAGCCCCAGGTGACGAGCGGCCTGGGCGGCCAGCGGATCGAGCGGTGGCGACGCGCCCGGCCACACGCCGCGCATCTCGCGCAGGAACAGTCTGACCGTGACGGGGCCCCAGCCCGGGAGCCCGTCGAGCGCGTTGACCAGGGGCTCGAGGGTGACATGGCGACGGCCGATCGCCGCGACCTCGCCGTGGTAGCGCTCGGTGATCGCTTGGGCCAGGTCCTGCAGCCGGGTCGCGGTGCGAAAGTCGTAGCGCGCGTAGCCGCCGGCGTCGAGTAGCGCGACGAGGTCGTGCCACTGCCAACGACCGACGTCGACGACGCGCGCGATGCCGGCCCGCGAGAGCCCGGCGTACGTCGCCGCGGCGATCCGGGCCGAGATGCGCGCCCCGAACAACGTCGAGGCGAGGAACCACCGCTCGACTTCGGCGTCGCCGCCGTCGAGGTCGATGGCGAGTTCGCTGGAGTACCGGCCGCCGAGGCGCGATACGAGCGCGATCACCGAGGAAGGCGTGTCGAGCCCGCTCACGACGGCCGGCCGCGGAACGTCTCGTCGCCGCTCGCCGTGCGTCGACGTGGGAGTCCCTTCTTCCCCCAGCCGGTTCCGATCCGCCGTGGTGTGCGCATGACCAGCCACGTTGGTCAGCCCGGCCCGGAGAGCGTCGCCGGGCGCTTGGCGAGGAAATGACGCAACTTGGTCAGCGACCAGGCGTTGATGACGTCGGCGGTCCCCGCCCAGCCCCGTTGGGCGGTAGCCACACCGAAGCGCATGAAGTCGAGGTGGGGCACGGCGTGGGCGTCGGTGGAGACCGCCAGGCGCACCCCGGCGTGGCGGGCCCGGCGCACGAGGTCGCCGTCGAGGTCGAGTCGCTCGGGGAAGGAGTTGACCTCGAAGGCGGTGCCCGCGCGCGCCGCCGCGCGGAAGATCGCGTCCCAGTCGGCGTCGACGGGCTCGCGATGCCCGAGGCTGCGTCCGGTGGGGTGGCCGATGACGTTCACGGCGGGGTGTTCGACGGCGCGCAGGATCCGCGCGGTCATGGCGTCGCGCGACTGGCGGAAGGACGAGTGCACGCAGGCGACCACGATGTCAAAGCCGGCGAGGAAGTCGTCGGGCCAGTCGAGGGATCCATCGGGCTGGATGTTGAGCTCGGTGCCGTGCAGCAGCGCCATCCCCGCGTGGTGTTCGAGGTCGCGGATTCGGCGGCGCTGCTCGAGGGCCTTCTCCGTGGTCATGCGCTGCATGTGGAGCAGCGGCGCATGGTCGGTGATTGCGTAGTAGCGATAGCCGCGGGCTCGAGCCGCGGCGACCATGTCTTCCATGGAGGCGACGCCGTCGGTCAGGTCGGTGTGGGTGTGCAAGTCGCCGCGGATGTCGCGCACTTCGACGAGATCGGGCAGCGCGCCAGCGAGCGCCGCGTCGATCTCGCCGGTGTCCTCGCGGATTGTCGGCGGGATCCAGCCGAGTCCCAGAGCCGCGTAGACCTCTTCTTCGCTTCGAGAGGCGAGCAACTCGCCCGAGGCGCCGAAGAGGCCGTACTCGGAGAGTTTCTGGTTCGCGTGCGCGGCCATCTCGCGCAGGTGGATGTTGTGGGCCTTGGATCCGGTGAAGTACAGCAGGGCCGAGCCCCACACGGGGGGCTCGATGACCCGCAGGTCCACCTGGATGCCCTTGGTGGTGACGACCGATGACTTGGTGGTGCCTCGGGCCAGGGTGCGTGAGACGAGCCTCATGGTGCAGAAGGCCTCCATGACGGGCTCGGGGTCGTCCGAGGCGACCAGCAGGTCGATGTCGCCCACCGTTGCGCACATCCGTCGCAGGGACCCGGCGTAGGCGGTCTGGCGGACCTGGGGCAGGGCTGCCAGATAGGCGAGGATCTCTTCAGCGAGGTTGAGCGCGAGGCCCAGCTGAACGCGGGCGCCGCCCTTCTGGGCGTCGTGGACGGCTTGGGCGAGGTTCTCCTCGCTGCGCTCTCCCCAGCCGGGCAACTGGCGCAGGCGGTGCGCGTGCAGGGCGTCGAGAAGCTCGCCCACCGTGGAGATCCCCAGCTCGTCGTAGACCTGGTGGGCCCGCTTGGGTCCGAGGCCGGGCACGCCGAGCAGGCTGCGCAGCCCAGCGGGGACATGCCCGCGCAACTCCTCGAGCTCTTCGACCGAGCCCGTGTGCAGGAACTCGGCGATCTTGCGCGCCAGGTGCTCGCCGACGCTCGGAATGGCGTCGAGCCCCTTCTCGTCGAGGTGCGCGATCTC
>JADGOJ010000077.1 GCA_017883045.1 Acidimicrobiales bacterium | reverse complement strand
GCGTACCAGTACGCGCGCCCGAGCAGTCCTCGGGGCTTGAACAGCGCCTCCTGGGTGACCGTGGTGCCCTGGTCGCCAGCGGCGACGGTCCACTGGAGCCACGCGTCGCCCGGGAGCACCATCTCGGCGTGGAGCCGCACGAGGTGCGGCGCGGCCTCGATCGCTTCGACCCTCCAGAAGTCGACGAAGTCGCCCTCGTGCAGCTCGTGGGGGTGACGGCGCCCGCGCCGCAGGCCGGGCCCGCCCCAGAGCAGGTCGGAGAAGCCCCGCAGGCGCCAGAGCCACTCGCCGCGGTGCCAGCCCTTCTCGCCCCCGAGCGACGTGATGGCGGCGAAGACGTCCTCGACCGAGGCGACCGAGCGCCTGACGCGCACGTCGCGCAGCTCGGTGCCGCCCGACCACGCCGGGTCGGTGATGTACTTGCGAAAGGGCTGCAGGTCGGCGCTGGTGAAGCTCGTGGGCACCTCGTTTCGCGAGATGACCCCGAGAGCGAGGCGGATGGCCTCACGCAGGGTCCGCTTCGGTGGACCGAAGAGCTCGACGAGGCGCTCGTCGCGCACGATGACCTCGTTGACCAGGCTGTCCACCAGCGGGCGCGCGAGCGATCCCGGCACCGGGGTGACGAGGCCGACCCAGCGGCTCGACAGGTGCGGCGTCAGGAACGGAACGACGAAGACCCTGCGTCGCTTCAGGCCGGCCTCCTCGGCGTACATCGTCATCATCTGGGCGTACGAGACGATGTCGGGTCCGCCCATCTCCAAGACGCCCACGGCCGGCTCGGGGGAGTCGATCACCTTGACCAGGTAGTCCAGGACGTCGGAGATGGCGACCGGCTGGGAGCGGGTCGCGACCCACTTGGGCGCCACCATGATCGGCAGCACCTCCACGAGGTAGCGCAGCATCTCGAAACTCGCCGAACCTGAGCCGATGATGACCGCGGCGCGCAGCTCGGTGACCGGGATCGGACCAGCGGCCAACGCTCGCCCCACGGCGTGGCGGCTTGCGAGGTGGATGCTGAGCGCGGCGTCGTCGGCTCCCATGCCGCCGAGGTAGACGATCCTCTTGACGCCCGCGGCCTCGGCGGCGAGGCGGAAGTGCTCGGCGTCACGCGACTCCCTAGCGACCCAGTCGGGGCTCTGACCGATCCCGTGGACCAGGTAGACGGCGGTGTCGGTGCCCGCCATCGCCACGTCGAGCGGCCCGTCAATCGATCCGCGCACGATTTCGACGTCGTCGCGCCACGGCGCGTCGGTCAGCTTCTCGGGGGTGCGAACGAGGCAGCGAACCTCGTGGCCGTCCTCGAGCAGGCGCGGCACCAGGCGCCCGCCGACGTAGCCGGTCGCCCCGGTGACCAGTACTCGACTCACGGTCGCTCGGCGGAGGTGCTCACCTCTCGAGCGTACCGGCGCGTCTAGAGGTTGCCGATCACGTAGTTGATGCTGGCGCACAGTGAGGCGACGTCCTCGGGCTCGATGCTCGGGAACATCGCGATGCGCAGCTGGTTGCGGCCGAGCTTGCGGTACGGCTCGGTGTCCACGACGCCGTTCGCGCGAAGGATCTTGGCCACGAGGGCGGCGTCCACGTCGTCGCGGAAGTCGATCGTGCCCACCACGTTGCTGCGCTCGACCGGGTTCTGCACGAAGGGCGTCGCGAAGTCCGACGCCTCGGCCCAGGTGTAGAGGATCTCCGCGGACTGGCGCGACCGGCCCGCCGAGAACTCGAGTCCACCCTGGTCGTTCATCCACTTGATCTGCGAGGCGAGCATGTGGATGGTCGCCAGCGCGGGGGTGTTGTAGGTCTGGTTGAGACGCGAGTTGTCCAGCGCGATCTTCAGGTCGAGGAAGGCCGGGGTCCAGCGGCCCGACCCGGCGAGCGTCTCGATGCGTTCGACCGCCGCCGGGGAGCAGATCGCGATCCAGAGCCCGCCGTCGGAGGCGAACGACTTCTGGGGGGCGAAGTAGTAGCAGTCGAACTGCGAGGGATCGACCATGATGCCGCCGGCGGCCGAGGTGGCGTCGACCGCGACGAGGCCCTGGGCACCGGCCGGTCGTTCGACGCGCATCATGACGCCGGTGGAGGTCTCGTTGTGCGTGAGCGCGTAGAGGTCGACCGACTCGTCGGCGACGGCGTGGGGGTGCGTGCCGACGTCGCTCTTGATGACCTGGGGATCACCGAGGTGCGGGGCGTCCTTGACACAGCTGGCGAACTTGGAGGAGAACTCGCCGAAGCTGAGGTGCTGGGAGTGGTGCGACACGAGGTGGAACGTGGCGGCGTCCCAGAAGCAGGTGGTGCCGCCGTTGCCCAAGAGCACTTCGTAGCCGTCGGGCAGGTTGAAGAGGGCAGCGAGTCCGTCACGGACTTCGCCCACCTTGTTGCGCACCGTCGCTTGGCGGTGTGACGTGCCCATGTACGACGTGCCGTCGGCGACGAGGGCACTGAGCTGTTCGGCGCGGACCTTCGACGGTCCGGCGCCGAAGCGTCCATCGCGGGGGAGAAGGTCGGCAGGGATCTTTAAGGTGTCGGGGGAACTCATAGACTTATTCTTACGGAAAATGAACGGAGCCTCCGATGAGTCCGAGAGTGAGTGACCTACTTGGTGGCTTGGCCCCCAGTGCAACGCTTGCCGTCGACGCGAAGGCCAAGGCCCTGAAGGCCGCTGGCGAGCCGGTCATCGGCTACGGCGCGGGTGAGCCGGACTTCCCCACGCCGGTCCACATCGTCGAGGCCGCCGCGAAGGCCTGCTACGACCCGGTCAACTACAAGTACACGCCCACCGCCGGTCTGCCCGAGCTGCGAGAGGCCATCGCCGCCAAGTCCATGCGCGACACCGGCCTGGCCGTGTCGCCCCACCAGGTGCTCGTGACCAACGGGGGCAAGCACGCCGTCGCGACCACCTTCATGACGGTGCTGAACCCGGGCGACGAGGTGCTGATCCCGGCTCCCTACTGGACCACGTACCCCGAAGCCGTCTACCTGGCCGGGGCGACACCCGTGCCGGTCATGACGAACGAGGCGAATGGGTTTCGCGTCACGGTCGACGACCTCGAGCGTGCGCGGACCCCGAAGACCAAGTTGCTGGTGTTCGTTTCGCCGTGCAACCCCACCGGCGCGGTCGTGCACCCCGACGACGTCGCCGCGATTGGCCGTTGGGCCGCCGAACACGACATCTGGGTGATGTGCGACGAGATCTACGAGCACCTCGTCTACGGCGACGTGAAGAGCGTCTCGATGCCGGTGGTCGCGCCCGAGCTGGGCGACCGCTGGATCGTGGTGAACGGCGTCGCCAAGACCTACGCGATGACCGGGTGGCGCATCGGTTGGATGATCAGCGCGCCCGACGTGATGAGCGCGGCCGTGAACTACCAGAGCCAGACCACGTCGAACATCTCGAACATCTCCCAGCGCGCGGCGATCGCGGCGTTGAACGGCGACCTCAGCGCCGTGCACGACATGCGCGTGGCGTTCGACCGGCGTCGCAAGGTGATGACCTCGATGCTGCACGCCATCGACGGGATCAGCTGCGCCGAGCCCGAGGGCGCGTTCTACTGCTTCCCGAACGTCAAGGGTCTGCTCGGTCGATCAATCGGCGGACGGGTGTCGACCACGTCGGAGGAACTGGCCGAGAACCTGCTCGACGCGATCAAGATCGCCGTCGTTCCGGGCGAGGCCTTCGGCGCCCCCGGCTTCTTCCGTCTCAGCTACGCCCTGGGTGATCAGGACCTCGTCGAAGGTCTCGAACGGCTGGCCGGCCTCGTCGCTTCCGGCTGAACCGTCGCGCGACTCCCGTAGTGTGAATGGACTCAACGAAAGGTATTGCTGTGGCCCGAGTACTCGTGACAGAAGAGATCGCCGAATCAGGCCTCCAGGCGCTTCGTACCGCCGGCCATGAGGTCGACGTGCGCCTGGGGCTCTCGCCGGCGGAGTTGATCGACGCCATCCAGGGGGCCCACGCGCTGATCATCCGCTCGGCGACCCAAGTCGACGCCGCCACCCTCGAGGCGGCCAAGGACCTGATCGTGGTCGGACGGGCCGGCATTGGCCTCGACAACGTTGACGTCGCCAAGGCGACCGAGTTGGGCGTCATGGTCGTCAACGCCCCGGTCTCGAACATCCTCTCGGCCGCCGAGCAGACCATGGCGCTCTTGCTCGCGCAGGCGCGCAACATCCCCCAGGCCCACTCGGCCTTGAAGAACGGCAAGTGGGAGCGCAGCAAGTGGGAGGGCGTGGAACTGCACGGCAAGACCCTCGGCGTCATTGGTCTGGGCAAGATCGGCGCGCTCGTCGCCCAGCGGGCCATGGCCTTCGGGATGCGTCTCGTGGCCTCCGACCCCTTCATCTCCGAGGAGCGCGCTCGCCACATGGGCGTGGAACTGATGGACCTCGAGTCGCTGCTGCGCCAGAGCGACTTCATCACGATCCACCTGCCCAAGAACAAGGAGACGACCAACCTGCTGAACGCCGAGTCGTTGAAGCTGACCAAGCGGGGTGTTCGGATCATCAACGTCGCCCGAGGCGGCATCGTGAACGAGACCGACCTCGCCCACGCGATCCGCAGTGGCCACGTGCAGGGCGCCGCCCTCGACGTCTTCGAAAAAGAGCCCACCACCGAGTCACCGCTCTTCGAGCTCCCGTCGGTGGTCGTCGTGCCGCACCTTGGCGCGTCGACCTTCGAGGCCCAGGACAAGGCCGGGGTCACCATCGCCGAGCAGGTGCTGTTGGCGTTGGCGGGTGACTTCGTCCCCTTCGCCGTCAACGTCGCTGCTGGCGAGGTGTCCAACGCGGTCCGCCCGTTCATGTCCCTCGCCGAAGCGCTCGGCCGGTTCATCGGCGGGCTGCTCGACGGCAAGCCGGCCGACCTCGAGGTCATCTACCAGGGCGAGCTCGCCGGTGCGGGAACGAAGATACTGACACTGTGCGCGCTGAAGGGCCTGCTCATCGCGACCGGCCATGACGGCGTGTCGTTCGTCAACGCGCCGCAATTGGCCGCCGACCACAACCTCACCTTCGGCGAACTGTCGACCGTGGAGTCGCCCGAGTACGTCAGCCAGATCACCGTGCGATCGGGTGACCACGCGGTGTCGGGCACGCTCGTGACCATCGGCACCCGCCTCGAGACCCGCATCGTCGGGGTTGACGGCCACAGCGTCGAGATCCCGCCCGCCGCCTCGATGCTGGTCGTGCGCAACGACGACCGGCCGGGAATGATCGGCCTCGTGGGCGTAGCGCTCGGCGAAGCCGGCGTCTCCATTGCGTCGATGGCGGTCGGTCCCGACCCACAGACCAACACGGCCCTGATGGTCCTGTCGACCGTGACGCCCACTCCATCGTCAGTGATCGATCGGCTCCGTGAGACCGACGGCATCAAGGACATACACCTGATCACGCTGCGCGGAGATGTACCCCACCACTGACCTGACGCCGCGAGCGGACCATCGGACCGGGTCCCGCGGTCTGCCTACACTGCGACGATGACGACGAAGGTGACGTACGCGGCGATTATCACGGCACCCGTGAAGCGCCCGAGGCCCCTCGCGACGTAGGCCATCGCGAGCGCCACCACCGTTAGGCCCACGTAGAAGGCGGCGACGACCAGGGACTTGTCGCTCGGGTGACCCAGTCCCAAGAGGGCGGCCGGGACCAGGTAGCCGACCAGTGCGTTGAGGTTGTTGGAGTTGAGCGCCTCGCTGAGCACCACCGACCCGCGGCCCTTGGACGCGAAGTAGACGGCGGCCACCGCATTGGGCAGACTGGTCACGCCGGCGAGCACGACGCCGCCGACCACGATGCTCGACCAGCCGAGACTCGATCCCATGGCGGACGCGGCGTGCTCCATCACGACACTGGCGAGCACCACGACCACGAGGGCGACACCGGCGAGCAGGCCGTCTCGCCAATCTCCCGGCGAGGGGTGGATCGCCGCTTCGAGTTCGGCCTCCTCGTCCTTGATCGCCGCTCGCATCCATCGTGCGGCTTGCTCGGACGCCCCGAGGTGATTGACGACCTCCGGCCACCCCGAGACGATCACGTACGGGATGAAGACAGCCAGGACGAGGATCAGCGACGCGACGACCGGCAGGCTCGCGGTGACCGTTCCGAGTGAGACCGCGGCGATCCAGACCGAGACGCCACCGACCAGCACGATGACGCGCCGGTGCAGGTTGATCCGTCCAGCGACCAGTGCACCGAGTCCGAGCAGCGCGGCCAAGTTGAAGACGTTCGAACCGAGGACGACGCCGATGCCGATCTCGTGCTGCCCACGAGCCAAGGCGGCGATGGCACTCGTGATCTCGGGGGCGTTGGCAGCCAGCGCGGTCATCAGGCCCAAGAGCGCCTCGGTGAACCCGAGGCGGGCCCCCACTCTCTCGAGGCGGGTGACGAGCAGTGCGCTGGCACCGAGGGTGACGACCGCCGCGAGGACGAATTCGAAGGTCGGGTTCACCCTGCGGCCACGACCCGTCCGATCCGCATCGACGGCGGTGTTCGACGGCGTGAGAGGTCGAAAACGATCTTCATGGTTTTCCAGTGTGTCAGAACAAGGTGCTGTCATTGGCCATCAGGGCACTGAGGTCGGCCCGAACGCCGGTGTACCCTGACACCCTCTGCGCGGATGGCATGAACAAGTCGACGAGAGGGTCCCGATCGTGCGAAGCAGTCACCGGAACGACCGCATCCCCGATGGGATTGGCGGGCGTGTCGCCCTCGACCACGAGCCCGTAAAGGAAACGTGAAAGTTGCGCGCCAACGCGTAATGGCTTCGTGAAAGTCTTCACATTCCAGCCACCGTTGAATGTAGGTTCGAAACAGGAGCTGCCGTTGGCGCTCAGTAGAGGTGAGGAGGAGGAAAGCGCGATGCAAGACGTTGTCTATCTCCTGACCACCGTCGGGTTCTTCGGCTTGATGTGGCTCTTCGTCCTTGGATGCGATCGCGTCATCGGCCGTGAGGACCAGGGCTCGGTGCCCGGCGGAGACGAAGTAGAAGAGACCACGGAAGAGCAGGTTCGATCATGAGGCTCGACGACCTCATCGGGCTCGTCGTGGCGATCGGCTTGACGGCGTATCTCGTCTACGCCCTGATCGCTCCGGAGAAACTGTGATGACGCTCAACGACTGGCTTCAGTTCCTCGTCGTGGTGGTGGCGCTGGCTCTGACCGCTCCGTTTCTGGGCCTCTACATGGCCAAGGTGTACTCGAACAAGAAGGCTCCGGGCGACCGGATGTTCAGCCCCGTCGAGCGAGTGATCTACCGCGCGAGCGGCATCGATCCCGACGGCGAGCAGCGCTGGAAGACCTACGCACTGAGTCTCCTGATGTTCTCGCTGGTATCGGGCGTCGTGCTCTACCTGTTCGAACGACTCCAGGGGCATCTGCCCCTCAATCCGGCACACGTCGCCGGCGTGCCGGCTCCACTGGCGTGGAACACGGCCGTCAGCTTCCTGACAAACACGAACTGGCAGAACTACTCCGGCGAGTCGGTGATGTCGGTGCTGACCCAGATGACGGGCCTGTCGGTACAGAACTTCCTGTCGGCGGCCGCGGGGATCGTCGTGGCCGTGGCTCTCATCCGGGGACTGGTCCGAGGGCGCTCGAGCACCATCGGCAGCTTCTGGGTCGACCTGACGAGGACCGTCGTCCGGGTGCTGCTGCCGCTCAGCGTCCTCGGGGCGATCGTCCTCGTGGCGACTGGCGTCGTCCAAGACCTGAGCGCCCCACACGTCGTGCACACCTTGGCTGGAGGTCACCAGACGCTGCCGTCGGGGGCGATCGCCTCGCAAGAAACGATCAAGGACCTGGGGACCAACGGCGGGGGGCCGTTCAACGCCAACTCGGCCCACCCCTTCGAGAACCCCAACGGCTTCTCCAACCTCTTCGAGATCTGGCTGCTTCTCGTCATCCCGTTCGCGTTGCCGTTCACCTTCGGCAAGATGGCGGGAAAGCTTCGCCAGGGTATCGCGGTGCTGACCGCGATGGTCGTGCTGTGGATGGGTTCGGGCATCGCGGTCATGGTCATCGAGTCCGGTGGCAACCACGTCGTCCCCCAGAGCATCACCCAGAAGTCGACCCCCAGCGTGATCGGCGGCAACGTCACCGGCAAGGAGTTGCGATTCGGGTCGGCTCCCTCGGCCCTGTTCAACTCATCGGCGACGGGGACCTCGACCGGGGCTGTCGACTCGATGAGCGACAGCTACACCGCGCTCGGCGGTGGCGTGCTGCTGTTCAACATGATGTTGGGAGAGGTGAGCCCGGGTGGGACGGGCTCGGGACTCTACGGGATGCTGATCCTGGCGATCCTCAGCGTCTTCATCGCCGGTTTGATGGTCGGGCGCACGCCCGAGTACCTGGGAAAGAAGATCCAGGCCGCCGAGATGAAACTGGTGGTGATCTACGTGCTGCTGGTGCCCTTCGCGGCCCTCGGCTTCGCGGCCCTGTCGATCATGCTCTCGTCGGGTCGGGCCTCGATACTCAATCCCGGGGCGCACGGGCTGACTGAGATGGTCTACGCATTCACGTCGGCCTCGAACAACAACGGCTCGGCGTTCGCCGGCTTCAACGGGGCGACGACGTACTTCAACACGACCTTGGGACTCGCGATGCTGGTCGGGCGATTCGCGGTCATGGTTCCGGTGCTCGCGATCGCGGGCTCGCTCGGTCGCAAGCAGGTCGTCCCGGATTCACTCGGCACTCTGCCGACCGACACGCCACTCTTCGCCACCCTGTTGACCGGCGTGACCGTCATCATCGTCGGCTTGACGTACTTCCCCGTCCTGGCGCTCGGACCACTGGTCGAGCACTTCGTCGCTCATGTTTAGGAGATTGTCGTGAATGCCATGCAAGAGTCGACGGTCGTCGCGCCAGACAAGCCGAGGGCCATCAAGCGTCAACGGACCGCCACGTCGCTCAACGGACCCCTGGTTCGTCGTGCCGCGCTCGATGCACTTCGCAAGTTGAGTCCTAGCCACATGGTGCGCAACCCGGTGATGTTCACCGTCGAGGTGACGAGCGTGCTGGCCATGGCCTTCTGGATCAAGGACTTCTCCAGTTCGACGGGTCCGTCCAACGTGTTCGCCGGAGTCACAGTGGCGTGGCTCGCGATCACGGTGTGGTTCGCCAACCTGGCCGAGGCCGTGGCCGAAGGCCGGGGCAAGGCGCAGGCGGACGCCCTGCGAAGGACGCGGGCCGACACGGTCGCTCGCGTTGTGCGTGAAGGCGTCATGGTCGAGGTGGCGTCGGCGGACTTGCGAGTCGGTGACGTCTGTGAAGTGGTCGCGGGTGAAGTGATCCCCGGCGACGGCGAGGTCATCGAGGGCATCGCGACCGTCGACGAGTCGGCGATCACCGGAGAGTCGGCTCCGGTGATTCGTGAGTCGGGCGGTGACCGTTCGGCGGTGACCGGCGGGACCCGCGTGCTCTCGGATCGGATCCTCGTCCGCATCTCGTCGAATCCCGGCGAGACCTTCCTCGATCGGATGATCGCGCTCGTCGAGGGAGCGAGCCGTCAGAAGACGCCCAATGAGATCGCTCTGGACATCCTGCTCGCCGGCCTGACGCTGGTCTTCGTGATCGCCATCGTCACGCTGCAGCCCTTCGCCATCTACTCGAACGCGGCCCAGTCGTTGGTGGTGCTCGTCGCGCTCTTCGTCTGCCTGATCCCGACGACCATCGGGGCCCTTCTGAGCGCCATCGGCATCGCGGGCATGGACCGGCTGGTGCAGCGCAACGTCTTGGCGATGTCGGGACGCGCGGTCGAGGCGGCCGGTGACTGCTCGACGCTGTTGCTCGACAAGACCGGCACCATCACATACGGGAACCGTCAGGCCGTGGAACTCTTCGCGATGGAGGGCGTCAGCGCGCACGAGCTGGCCGAAGCGGCGCTGCAGTCGAGCCTCGCCGACGAGACGCCCGAAGGACGTTCGATCGTCACCTTGGTCGAG
>JADGOJ010000154.1 GCA_017883045.1 Acidimicrobiales bacterium | reverse complement strand
TGGACCTGCAGATCGGCAGTGGACCCGAGCGATGCGACCGACTGGTCGATCGTCGCCTTCGCACCACTGCCGCACGCGGACAGTCCCAGTGACGCAGCCACGATCACAGCTACGAGCGGCAACCTTCGCATGCCTCCCCCTCTGGTCTCGGCACCCAACCACTGCTCAATGAGAACTTCGATGGACAACGGCCTCTGTCGAAACGCTAGCACCGGCGTTTTGTCAGGCACGCCCCTGGCGGCTGGCGGGGACACTCGCCACCTGCGTCGCGGGCGGCAGGTTCAGCGACTGCGCATCTGCACGCGCCCCAACCGCAGAAGGATCGCCAGGAGTGGATGGAGCACTGGCCGGCGATCGGCGACCCAACGTCGCGTCCTCACATCACTGTGCACTGCACTCGCACCGTCGCTGGAGTCCCATTGCCACGACCATCGGTTCACGTTGGTCCAATGGGCCATTTGGCGATCCAGTCCGTCGTTGACCCAGATCGCGAGCATCGCCGATGAAAGTCTCAGTTGTACACTCGTGGCGGACGGAGGGCGCGTGACACGGAAAAGGAATCGACCGCGGCACCGCGTCAGATGCTCCACGGGCCACTTCGCTGAGCCAACACGCGCGAGGCCCGCACCGTGATCGACCCGAAGACCCCCATCGACCTGCTGTTGGTGAACGGCCGGGTGTGGACTGGCGAGCCCGACGACCATGGCGCCGGAGAGGTGACGGCGATCGCAATCGCCGGCGACACCATCGTGGCGACCGGCGCGGACGACGTCGCGAGCGAACTGCGCCCGCTGGCCCGGCGCATCATTGACCTCGGGGGTCGACGGGTCGTGCCCGGACTGGTCGACACGCACATCCACGCCGTGCGCGCGGGTGGTTCGTGGTCGTCGTCGTTGCACTGGGACGCGCTGCGCTCGCTCGCTCGCGGGCTCGAGGAGATCCGTGCTCGCGCCGCGAACCTCGCCCCGGGCACCTGGATCCCGGTCGTCGGTGGCTGGCACTCCCGACAGGTGGAGGAACGGCGCCTGCCCACCCGCGACGAGTTGGACCTGGTCGCGCCCCGCCACCCCGTCTACGTGCAAGAGCTCTACGATCGAGCGGTCCTCAACTCGGCCGGCCTCCTCGCCTTGGGCTGGAGCGATGGCTCACCGGACCCCGCGCCAGGAAGTCTCCTTCGCGACGAAGGCGGCCACCTCACCGGGGAGATCGTGGGGATGGGCGCGTTCGCCAAGGCGCTCGAACTCGCCCTTCGCCCTTCGTTCGACGAGGCGGTCGAAGGGACCCGGATGATGCTGGCCGAGTTCGCGGCGCACGGCCTCACCATGGTCGTCGACGGCGGTGGATTCGACATGCCTCCGGAGAAGTACCGACCGCTCTACCAACTGTGGCGCGATGACGCAATGGACGTGCGGGTCCGACTCTTCATCTCGTCGTGGCAACGCGGGAACGAGGTGGACAACGTGGACCGCGTGCTTGACTTCCTGCACCCCGGCTTCGGCGACGGACGGCTCGCGACGGCCGGTATCGGCGAGATCGCCCACTTCGGGTGCCACGACATGGAAGGATTCGACGACTTCGTCATCAGCGACCTCGCGTTCGACGAGCTGGTCGAGATCACGCGCCATTGCGTCGCGGCGGGTTGGCGGATGTCGATCCACGCTGTGTTGGACTCGTCGCTCTCGCGAGTGCTCGACGCGTGGGAGAAGGTCCACGACGAGACCGGGGGCGTCGCCGGACGGAGGTTCACCGTCGTGCACGCCGACCAGGCGAGTGAACGCAACGTCGAACGCATGGCGGCGCTGGGCGTCGGCGTGATGGTGCAGAACCGGATGTACCTCCAGGGATCGGACTACGTCGGCCTCTGGGGAGAGGATGCGGTGCTGGCCGCCCCGCCGATCGGGACCATGCGGCGTCACGGGCTCGTCATCGGCGGCGGCACCGACGCCACACGGGCCAACTCGTACTCCCCGTGGGCGTCGATCGGGTGGCTGGTCACCGGGGCCACGGTCGACGGCGCGACCGGCCGGGCGCCCGAGCACCGCATGACAGTGGCCGAGGCCCTGACGTCGTTCACCCGTGGGGCGGCCTGGTTCGTCTGCGAGGAAGATCGCCGAGGACTGTTGGCGCCGGGGTTCGAGGCCGACCTCTGCGTGACCGACGTCGATCCCTTCGCCTGTCCTCCCGCGGAGATCGCGCAGATTCGCAGCGTGCTCACTGTGATGGGTGGGCGGATCACTCACCATTCGCTCGGGGTCGATGTCCCCTGACGTCCGCAGCGACGCGATTGCCACCGATCCGTGCACGCCGCTTAAACGTTCGACGCAAACGCTGTCAGGGGGTGTGCACCCAAGTCCCAAGGGCAGCGAAGGGATCGGCTGCCGGGCACCCGTAATCTGTCTTCAAGTCGACAGTCGATCGTTGGCTCACTACTCAGGGCCAGGAGGTCATGTTGTTGGTGCCCATCATCATCCTTGGCCTAATCGCTCTGGCAATCTTCGGACTGTCACGGCTCTCCGATGCGAAGCGTTCGGGCGGCACCTCGCTGCGGCGCACCTCGGCCAGCCACATCAACGTCAACGGCTCTCCGAAGCGCGG
>JADGOJ010000153.1 GCA_017883045.1 Acidimicrobiales bacterium | reverse complement strand
TCGGACGGATAGTCCGCGCGGTTCTCGATCACCATCCTCACGGCTCGTTCACGCAGCTCGGGTGAGTAACGGGTTGATCCTGACATGAAGTAATCCTCTGGAATGAAATGCCCTCCAGCAAAGCCGCCTTTGGGCGTGCATGTGCTCACTGAGGTTGAGTCTCGAAATTGAGTTCTGGCGAAAAGCTAGGCAGCCGTATGCGTGAGGTTGACTTCGAAGCCGAGGGCCTCGATCTTTCGCTGAAGTCGCTTCGCTTCAACTTCGGGATCGTGACGGGACTCGAAGAAATGTGCTCCCGGATCGTTGTAGAGGGTGCCGTTGGTCAATAGGTGCCACGCAACGTCCAAGATGGAATGGGCGACGGCGACGGTGGCCTTGTTGGATCCCCTTCGTTTCGCCAGTCGTGAATACTGGGCGTAGAAGTACGTCCCCTTGGACCTCGACGCGGCTTTCGCGGCTTCGACGAGCGCAATCTGTAGCGAAGTCGAGCCCTGGCGCGTGCCCGCCGGGCGACGTTTCCCCGCCGACTCGTGACTCGCCGGTGCCACTCCGGCCCAGGCACACAACTGGCCCGCCGTGGCAAAGCGCGTCATGTCGACGCCCATCTCGGCGATCATCACCTCCGCGGTTCGCTGGGACACGCCAGGAATCGAACACAAGACGGTGAACGCCGCGTCAAAAGGGCAGACCCGCTCGCTGATGTCGGCACTCAGCGTCGCGATCGAGCGGTCCAGGAAGTCAATGTGCTCAATCACTTGGCGGCACACCGTGGCGTGGTGCGCGCCGAAGTGACCACTGAAGGCCTCCTCGAGGGCAGGGATCTTTGCGCGCATGCGCGACCTCGCCATCGCGGCCAAGACCTTGGGGTCTCGCTCGCCGTTGATCATTGCTTCAATCATTTCGCGCGACGACATGCTCCACACCCCCGACGCCACCGAGGTCAACTTGATGCCGGCGTCCTGCAAACACTTCTCGAGACGCTGAATCTCCTTGACGCGCGCTTGGACCTGGGTCTTGCGATAGCGGGTGAGTTCGCGTAGCTCGCGGATCTCGGGTGGCGGAACGAAACTCGGTCGCACCATGCCGTGCGCGGCGACGTCAGCTAGCCACTCGGCGTCGGCGAGGTCGGTCTTTCGTCCTGGCACGTTCTTGACGTGCTGCGCGTTGCAGAGCCAGAGATCGTCGAACAGTCCCTCGAGGCTGTAGTACACGGGTTTCCAGTACACGCCGGTCGCCTCCATGGCCACGGTCTCGACACCGGCGTCGCGTAACCACGTCGCCAACTCACCGAGCCCCTTGGAGGTGGTGGAGAATGACTGTTTGGTCACCTCGACTGACTGGTTAGGATGCGCGACCTGGCAACAGGCCACCACGGTGTCGCGATGCACGTCTAAGCCCGCGACCCGATTACGTATTCGTCTCATTGAAGTACCCCCTCACGCTGAATGAATAGAAGGCCGCCGGAGAGGACCAGGCGAAGCGAATTCTGGAGTTCGTACTCGTAGTAACAATCCATGGTCCTCAGGGGTCCTCGCACAAGACTTGTTGCGTACTCGAAGTGGCAAGGAGACACCGGTGACCACGCCGGCAGCCGCTCACAGCATTTCATCCATCGCGGGTGACCGCGAGCGTCATAATGACTTGTTGGGTTTGAATGTCAATGACAATTCAACACGGAACCCGGCCCACCTAACGGGGCCACCGGAACTCTTGAAGTCAGGGTCGCAAACACAGCTTTCCTACATGTCTCGGGCAAGGTGGCGCACGTGCTCGGCTACACCGGTCTGGGCGTGGGATCCACCCGCTTCGAAGCGGCGACCATGCTCGACCTGCTCAATGGCCACGACACCGAGCGCATGCGTCTCGCCATGGTCCAGAAGAAGCCCATGCTGTTCCCGCCCGGACCCCTCCGGTGAATCTCTATTCGTCTCTGCCAGTGGGCCATCAGGAGCGCCGACGAGCCCGAGGGGCATCGGAACCTGTGACTCAAGGCCATGGACCTCTTCGGCGTCGGCTTCGACTCCTAGAAAGCCAGAACCCCGGCCACGAGGGCCGGGGTTCTGGCTTGGCGATGCCACAATGTCCGCGGGCTACCCCTCGGAGCCGAAGTTCGCTATCGACTCCATCTCGGCTGCACTCAGGTCTCGCGGCTGCTCCCCGCGCGCCACCTTCTCGCTCTCGACGAAGTGACGGATGTCAGTGACGACGTCGGGATTGGCGAGCGTCGTTATGTCGCCAACGTCGGTGAAGTTCGAAATCGACGCGATGACCCGGCGCATGATCTTTCCTGAACGGGTCTTGGGCATGTCGGCCACGATCCAGACATTCTTGGGTCGGGCGATCTTTCCAATCTCGGACTCAATCATTCGCGTCACCTTGTCCGCGACGCCTTCGGCGTCAACTCCTGGCTTGACGGCGATGTACATCTCCACGACGTGGCCGCGAACCTCATCGACCACCGGAACCGCAGCTGCCTCGGCGACCTCATCGACCATGAGGGCGGCCGACTCGAGCTCCTTGGTGCCCAGACGGTGGCCGGAGACGTTGATCACGTCGTCCACGCGCCCGAGGATCCGGTAGTAGCCGTCCTCGGCCTGCATCGCACCATCGTTG
>JADGOJ010000015.1 GCA_017883045.1 Acidimicrobiales bacterium | reverse complement strand
GTGTTGTCGCACGCCTCAGGGATCTCTCGGAACAGATAGCGCATCTCGGCCGCGGACTTGAGATAGTGCTGGTCGCTGTGGAATCGGAAGCGGTTCGGGTCGGCGACGAGCGAGCCCGTTCCGATGCAGAGCAGCGCGTCGTGCATCTCGGCGTCGTCGTGATGCACGTAGTGCAGGTCGTTGGTCGCGAGCAGCGGCGCGTTCAGGTCCTTGGCGATACGCAGCAGCTGGGGATTGGTGCGGATCTGCTCGGGCAGTCCGTGGTCCTGCATCTCGATGAAGAAGTTCTCCGCGCCGAAGATCGTCTGGAGCCGCCCCGCCAGTTCAACGGCCTTGGCGTAGTTGTCCTGCAAGAGCGCCTGGAGCACCACCCCGCCCAGGCAGCCCGACGTGGCGATCAGACCCGTCGAGAACCGCTCGAGCAGGTCCCAGTCCAGGCGGGGCTTGTAGTAGTACCCCTCGAGGAAGGCCAGCGACGAGAGCTCGCGCAAGTTGCGGTAGCCCTGGTTCGATACCGCGAGCAGGGTCAGGTGGTGATAGAGCTTCTGTCCGCCCTCGGTCTCGCCGCCCGTGTCGTCGATCTTGCCCCGGCGCGGCGGCCTGTCGAAGCGTGAGTTCGCCGCCATGTACGCCTCGAGCCCGAGGATCGGCGTGAGCCCGTGCTTGCGACAGGCCTCGTAGAAGTCGATGACGCCGTAGAGGTTCCCGTGGTCCGTGATACCTATCGCCCGCTGGCCGTCGGCCTTGGCCGCGAGCACCAACTCCTCGACGCGCGCGGCGCCGTCGAGCATCGAGTACTCGGTGTGGTTGTGAAGGTGGACGAAGCTCTCAGCCATCAGCCGATCACTTCCTTTCGATGCGAGATGCGTGAACTACATACTTGGGATTCGCACGGTAGCGCCGTGGTGTCTCGGACCACGAGACGATGCCTACAGGTAAGTGCCGGCGCGAGGTTCGCCGGCCCCAGGGTTGAGTGAGCGGTCGCGCATCTTCTCCAACTGCGCCGCGGCGGCAGCCTGCTGAGCGAAGAGCGACGCCTGGATGCCGTGGAACAGCCCCTCGAGCCATCCCACGAGCTGGGCCTGTGCGACGCGCAACTCGGACTCGGTGGGCACCTCGGCGCTGAAGGGCGGCGCCATCTTCGCGATCTCCGCGCCGAGGTCGGGTGACAAGGCGCCCGAGAGCTCGTGGATCGACATCTCGTAGATCTCGCGCAGGCGCGCGCGACCGGCTTCGTCGAGCGGTGCGCTGCGCGCCTCGTCGAGCAACGACTTCACCATCGAGCCGATCCGCATCACTTTCGCAGGTTGGCTGATGAAATCGGTGTTCGCGTCTTCGGCGTTGGTTTCGGCCTCGCCGGGCGCCAGGACTTCGTCGGGGTTCACGGTCACGTTCTTGTTTTGGTCATTTTCCACCTACCCACTGTGCCAGACGCACGACCTGGCCCGCGCCAGGGCCCAGAGAGACGGGCTCTGCACGGGTAGAATGGTGGGGTGAGGGTATCGACGCGAGGAGACTACGCCAGTCGGGCGCTGTTGAGCCTGGCGCTGCGCAACGACCTCGGGGTGCCGACGTCGGTGCGCGACCTCGCCGAGCGGACCGGTCTGCCCCAGCCCTACCTCGAGCAGATACTCCTGAGTCTCAAGGGCGTCGGCCTGGTGCGCTCCAAGCGCGGGGTGGGCGGGGGCTACGTTCTGGCCCGTCCGGCCGAGGAGATCACCCTCGCCGAGATCGTGGCGGCCGTCGATGGGCCCATCGTGGCCGGTGACTTCGGTGTACCGCACCAGGACGGCGCCTGCGACCACGAGGGACAGTGCGTCCTGCTCGGAGTCTGGGC
The DNA here is from genome assembly GCA_017883045.1 of Acidimicrobiales bacterium. Taxonomy (GTDB): domain Bacteria; phylum Actinomycetota; class Acidimicrobiia; order Acidimicrobiales; family RAAP-2; genus RAAP-2. The sequence goes on along the minus strand of JADGOJ010000015.1, from coordinate 30,639 downwards.
CGACGTGGGCAACCACATGCGCGAGCACCTTTCGAGCTTCACCCTGGCCGACATGGTCCTCCAGGCGCGCGGCATCAAGCCCGTGCAGCGCACGCACAGCGCCTGAGGGCCATTTCCTGTGATTTCGCGGGAATTAAAGGCTTGAAGTCTGTTTTACCCCGTGGTAAATTAGATAGGTGCAGATAGGAGAAATTCCTACTACGCGGAAGTGCCGATTTCGATCCAACGCAAGGAGACCCCCCAATGACTATCACCGCTCGCCGCTCTGCGGTCAACACCAACGACATGTTGGGTCTCCTGATGCGCGACCTCGACCGCTACCCGATGCCGAACTACGACGAGCAGGTCGAACTCTCCAAGCGCGTGACCGCCGGTGACGAGGAGGCCAAGAAGCAGATGGTCGCCGCGAACCTGCGCCTGGTGCTGCACTGGGCCCGGCGCTACCAGGACCGCGGCGTCGAGATGATCGACCTCGTGCAGGAGGGCACGTTCGGGCTCTTGCGAGCGGTGGAGAAGTTCGACTGGGAGCGCGGCTTCAAGTTCTCCACCTACGCCACCTGGTGGATCCGCCAGGCCCTCCAGCGCGCCGTCCAGCAACACGGTCGCACCATTCGAATCCCCCTCGAGGTCGGAGAGCAGCTCCAGCGCCTCGAGGCGACGACCGCCGAGCTCACCTCGATCTTCGGGCGCAAGCCCACCGATGACGAGCTCACCGAGGCCACCGGCATGTCCAAGGAAGTGCGCGACAACCTGCACGGTCTGGCCGGGGTGACCGCGAGCCTCGACCAGCCGGCGTCGTCGGATTCGGCGACCACGTTGGGCGACCTCGTCGCACCCAGCCAAAAGGACTGGGTCGGCGACATCGAGCAGACGATGATGGACGACCAATTGCACGGTGCGCTCGCGAAGTTGAACGAACTGCAGCGCGAGGTGCTGACGCTTCGCTTCGGCCTGAACGGTGCCACGCCCCTTTCGCTTCAGGCGACCGCGACCAAGATGGACATCGGCGTGCGTCGGGTGCGTCGGGCCGAGGAAGAGGCGCTGGCCCTACTGCGCGACGACAACGCCGTTGTCGCCGCGCACGAGAACGTCTAGAGCTGCACCGAATCGGGCACGAGTGCCCGCAGGTCCTCGGGCAGGGGCACGGTCGTCGTGAGCCACTCGTCCGTGCGCGGGTGCGCGAACGCCAACGTCGTCGAGTGCAGGAAGAACCGGTCCTCGACGAGGCGCTTCTCTCGACGATGCCCGTAGCGCGGGTCGTTCACGACCGGATGACCGATGGTCGCCAGGTGCACGCGGATCTGATGGGTTCGCCCGGTGTCGAGTTGCAGGCGCAAGAGCGTCATCGCGTGAGGCTTGTCGATGCGCGCAATCACCTCGTAGCCGGTGCGGGCCGAGCGTCCGTCGGCGCGCACCGCCATCAGGGTCGGGGTCCTCGTCGAGCGCCCGATCGGCGCGTCCACGACGCCGCGCTCTTCGGCGACGTGTCCCTCGACCATCCCGTAGTAGGTGCGCTCCATCAGACGCTCGGCCAACTGGGTGCTGAGGTTCAGATAGCCTTCGGGCGTCTTGGCGACCACGAGCACGCCTGAGGTTCCCTTGTCGAGACGGTGCACGATGCCCGGGCGCAGCGGGTCGCAGAGCCCCTCGGTACTGAGTTCTTGGATCTGGGGGTAGAGCGCCAGCAGCCCAGACACGAGGGTGCCGTAACGCTGTCCGGCGCCCGGGTGGACAACCTGGCCGGGGGCCTTGTTGACGACCGCGAAGTCCGGATCGTCATAGACGACGTCGACGACCACGGTCGAATCGGCCTCGACGGAGCTGCTCTCGGGAGCCGGCAGCACCGCGACGAGGTGCTGTCCCACTTCGACCGACGTCGAGGACTTCACGACGACCTTGTCGTTCAATCTCACCGCGCCACTCGCCAGGATGCCGCTGGTCTCCGAGCGCGAGAGGCCCGTGAGCATCGCGAGCACGCGGTCGATGCGGATCTCGCCAAGCGAGCCCGGGATGATCAGGTCGAGGACCTCTCCATCGAAGGCGTCGACGGTCGAGTCGTCACTCATCGTCCGAGCAGCCTCTCTCCGCGAAGCGCCGCCACCGTGAGGATCACGAACCCGGCGGTGATCGCGACGTCGGCGCCGTTGAACACCGGGAACGAACCCAGGGCGACGAAGTCGGTGACCTGATGAGGGTTGGCCGCAAGGCGGTCGATCACGTTGGCCACTCCCCCGCCGAGCAGCAGCCCGAAGCCCGCGGCCGCGACGCCCGGGGCCGCGTTCAGTCCCACCACCACCACGGCCAGGGCGACCGCGATGGTGAGCACGGTCGTCACCAGCGGCCCCGCTCGGTTGATCGAGAACGAGATCCCTGAGTTGTACTGCAGACGCAGCCAGACCGGCCCTCCGACGTGGACGGCACGGTCGGCCAGGTCCTGGCGGGCCCAAGCCTTCGAGACCGCGTCAACGGCGCTCACCACGAGCGCCACGACGACCACCGTGACATTGACGCGGAGCCTCAGACGCTGGCGCGGCACGAGACACACATGAACACCGGCAGTTGCGCCAAGAGCCGGGCTCGCGATATCGGTTCGAAGCACTCGTCGCAACGTCCGTAGCTCCCGTCGTCGATGCGGGCCAGCGCGACGTCGATCTCGTCGACCTTGAGCCGCAGCAGCGTGGCGAAGTCCTTCTTCTGGTCACGGTCGATGTCCGAGGCGACGCTGCTGCCGTCTTCGTCGTCGTACTCGAGGCGCTCGCGATCCACGAGCATCTCCTCGGCCTCGGACTCCATCACTGCGATGTCGACGTTGGTCGCCTCGCGGGTCTCGAGCAAGAGACCTCGCAGTTCTTCGAGGAACGCCGTGTCGTTGCCGTAGGGCTTGGAGTGCATCTTGCGCTCGAGCGTCTCGAGGCGGCGGCGCTCTTCGACGTCGCGTCGCTCCTGGCGCTTCAACTCCTCGTGGTTGCGCCGATCGATCTCGCGCAGTCGACGAAGCTTCTCGGCCTCGATCGCCTTGCGCTTCGCGTCGATCTCGCGCTGCTTCTTCGCCTCGGCCGCGGCCTTCTCCCGGGCCTTGCGCTGGATCTCACGATCCTTGGCGGCGGCCTTGGCCCTGGCGTCGCGCTCCTTCTTGGCCTTGGCGGCGGCGGCGGCCTTGGCCTTGGCGGCGGCGGCCTTGGCCTTGGCGGCGGCCTTGACCTTGGCGTCGCGCTCTTTGGCAGCCTTCGCGGCGGCGGCGGCCTTGGCCTTGGCGGCGGCGGCCTTCTTCGCGGCGACGGCCTTCTGGGCGGCCGTGGGCGCCGTGGCCTTCTTCGCCAGCTTCTTCACGGGCTTCGGGGCCGACTTCTTCGCGACGGCCTTCTTCACGGGGCCCTTGCCCGAGTTCTTCTTGGCCGGTGCCTTCTTCGCTGGGGCTCTTCCGGCCGGCGCCTTCTTGGCTGGGGCCTTCTTCGCCGACGCCTTTCGGGCCGCAGTCTTCTGGGCTGAAGCCTTCTTGGTGGATTTAGCGGTGGACGACATGGTCAACTCCTCGACGTTGCACAGAACAAGTGCGCGCCGACCCTACCAGTTGGCGCCGGACTTACTGACGATCGTCGCGCGAGGGCTGCTCGAAATCGAGGACCTGGCCGATGGTCTGCTGTTGGGGCGCGGGGGCCGGGGGCGGCGTCTGGGCCGGTCGAGGCGGCAACGCCTGGGTCGGGGCGGGGGCGGGAGGTGGTGTCGGAGCCGGTGCGTTGGACGAGCCCGAGGCGCGGGCCCCTCCGACCTGCAGCGAACTGTCGACCCACCGCGAGAACTCCGCCAACGCGGTTCCCAAGCGCTTGCGCTCGGTCTCGAGCTGTCGCGACAGCGTCTCGACGTCCTCGCTCAAGCGCTGCTTGAGCCCGTTCAGGCGGTTCACCTCGTCCTCGGCCCTGCTGCGGGCCTCGGCCACGATCTCGCGGGCGCGCTCTTGAGCCGACGTCGTCAACTCGCGGGCCTTGGCCTCGGCCTCGCCCTGGGCCTGTTCGATGAACTGCTGGGCCATGGCGATCATGGCGGTCACCTGTTCGGCGCCCGAGACCGTGATGGCTCTCGGGGCCTGTGCGGGGGCCGACTGGGGCGCGGCAGCCGGCGCGGGCGCGCCTTCGCGCGAATCCAGCTGGTTGATCCTTTCAGCGGCCTGGCGCAACTGCTGACGCTGCTGGTGGACCAGTTCCTTCATCTGGTGGACCTCAGCCGAGAGCCGCTCAAGGAACTCGTCGACCTCGTCGACGTTGTAGCCCTTAAGACCGACCTTGAAGGCCACCGAATCGATGGCGTCGAGTGCTGAGTGGGCGTTGTCCGAGCTATCCATGGAGCCACCCTACCGCCAACGTGTCGCGCGGCCGTGAATTAATCGACTAGATGATGCGGTTGATGAACGTGAGCACGATGATCGCCACCAGCACCGAGAGGTCGATGCCGACGCCACCGAAGCTCGGGCGCGGGAGGATCAGGCGCAGTGGCCGAAGGACCGGTTCGGTGAGTCGGTAGAGGACCAGTTTGAACGTCGCGAGCCCTCCATGCGGGTCCGTCGTGGGGAACCAGCTCAGCAGCGCCGAGATGACGAGCACCCAGATATAGAGCGTGATCAGGAGGTGGACCAGGGTCATGCGTCGCTTGCGTCACGATAGTCCGTGGCGCGCAGTCGATCCTTCGCTTCGGGCCCCAGGTGCATGCCCTGCGGGCTGACAAGGTACACGTTGCGACCAAGCACCTCGATCTTGGCGCTGAGCGCGTAGGCGGTGCCGGCTGCGAAGTCCACGAGGCGTCGGCCGAGGCCCGGTTCGACGCTCGAGACGTTCAACACGACGGCCCGATTCGATCGCAGCAGGTCGGTGATGCGACGCGACTCGTCGTACGAGCGCGGCACGAAGATCGCCACGTCGCGCTCTTGGGAGAACGAGGAGATGCCCCGGGGGGCGGTGGCGCTCGGCATCGGTCGTACGCGCGATCCCTGGCCCGAGGAGTCGAGCACCGAGATCGACGAGACCCGGTTCTGCTGGGCCATGGGTGCGCGCGAGGGCGAGGACCCCGCCGGTGAGGTCGGGAACTGGCGATGCGCGCTCGGCGCCGGCGTCGCCCACTCCGGTTCGTCGTTCCCCGCGGGCTCGTCGGAGAACGGACGAGCCGGCCCGGTCGCGCCGTACTCGCCGTATTCGTCTTCGATGAGGCCTAGGAAACCTAGGAACCCGCGAAACTTTTCTTTCATCAACTTCTCCTTGCGGTCCCAACGCCTTGCACCATGTTAGGTCAGGGCGCTGCGCCAGCCCCCCGGTCACCAAAGAGCGCTCTCCCCACGCGAATCTCGGTGGATCCGAGCTCGCAGGCCAGTTCCAGGTCGTCACTCATGCCCATCGAGCGCTCCACGAGCGCGAGATCGTCCGCCAGGGCACTGGTGGCGGCGAACGCGGAGCGGGCGCCGGCGGGGTCAGTGGGCGCCACGGTCATCAGACCGCGCACCGACAGGCCGAGGGCCCGACCGCGTCCGACGAGGGCGGCCACGTCGCGGGGCTCGGCGCCATTGCGCCGCGCGGCACCGGTGAAGTCGACCTGCACGTAGATGGCCTGGTCGGGCCGGTAGCTCGCGATCTTCTCGAGCTCCTTGGCACGCGAGACCCCGCAGACGACGTCGGCGCAGTCCACCACCCGACGAATCTTGTTGGACTGCAGCGCCCCGAGGTAGTGCCACGCGACCTTGAGGTCGCGGCCGGCCTCTCGCTTGGCCTCCAGTTCCTCGACGTAGTTCTCGCCCACGGCGTCGAGGCCGACGGCGGCGGCGCAGCGGACGTGCTCGACGCCGAAGGTCTTGGTCACCGCCACCACGCGCACCGCCGAAGGGTCTCGTCCGGAGGACGCGATGCGCGCACGAACGACGGCCAGATTCGCCGCCACGCGCCTGACGAGCTCTTCGCTAGCGAAGGAAGCTGGGGAGGTCGTCATCGCCACCGACGTCGAAGAAATCGTCATTGGTGGTGCTGGTGAAGATGTCGCTGCGCGGACCCTCGGTCATCGCCGGCTCGGTGGTCGTGGTCGCGGGCTTGGTCGGGGCGTTGTGATCGAAGCCCGCGGCGATGACGGTCACCCGCACCGCATCGCCGATCGACTCGTCGATCACGCTGCCGAAGATGATATTGGCGTCGGGGTGCGCGACCGAGTGGATGATCTCCGCGGCCTGGGTGACCTCGGACAGGGTGACGTTGGGCCCGCCGACGATGTTCATCAAGATGCCGCGCGCTCCGTCGATGGAGGCTTCGAGCAGAGGCGACGTGATCGCCGCGCGCGCGGCGTTGACGGCTCGGCCCTCGCCCGTGGACATCCCCACGCCCATGATCGCGGTGCCGGCGTTGCGCATGATGGCGTTGACGTCGGCGAAGTCGGTGTTGATGAGGCCCGGCACCGTGATGAGGTCCGTGACCCCTCGGACCGCCGAGAGCAGCACGTCGTCGGCGATCTTGAAGGCGTCGAGCATCGAGGTGTCCGGGGCGGTCACGGAGAGCAGTCGGTCGTTGGGGATGACGATCAGCGTGTCGACCTTCTCGCGCAGGGTCTGGATCCCCTTCTCGGCCTGTATCGCCCGGCGCTTGCCCTCGAAGGAGAAGGGCCGGGTCACGACGCCGATGGTGAGGATGCCCAGCGCGCGGGCCACCTCGGCGACGACCGGTGCGGCACCGGTTCCGGTGCCACCACCCTCGCCCGCGGTGATGAAGACCATGTCGGTGTCCATCAGGGCCTCTTCGATCTCCCCGCGGTGGTCCTCGGCGGCCTGGCGCCCGATCTCGGGGTCGCTGCCCGCGCCCAGACCCTTGGTCAGTTCGCGACCGATGTCGAGCTTCAAGTCCGCTTCGCTCATGAGCAGGGCCTGGGCATCGGTGTTGGCGGCGATGAACTCGATATTGCGCAGGCCTGCGGTGATCATGCGGTTGACGGCGTTGACGCCGCCTCCACCCACGCCGATGACCTTGATGACGGCGTGGTAGTTGCTCTGGTTGAGACTCATGAACTCCCCTTGGATTGACTCTTCCATTGTGTCGCACCATAGAGGGGGGCGCGAACATCGGCGGACAAACGTCCACGAAGGCTAGTCAGCCACCGGTTTTTGGTCAAATGCCGTCCTACGACGGCGCCGGACCGGTGACGGCCAGCTCGTCGGGCACCGTGGCGTCGACGACGTCACCGGGACGAAGCGTCGTGTGCGAGATGACCGAGGCGATGGCCACGAACTTCGCGCGCAGTTGCGTCGCCGGACCGATGATGAAGGTCACGGGTGTCGTCATCTTCAAGGTCACCCTGCCCTTGGCGTCCACGGTGACCACCGAGACCTGACTGGCGAAGGCCGGCGGCAGCCGGCTCGCGACGTAGGCGGCGCCGGCGCCCGCGCGCCCGTAGGGCCAGGTGGGCCCGCGTGGGTCGAGGTACTGCAACGTCGGCAGATTCACGTGCAGCGGAGCGCCGCCGAGATCGTGCCCGCTGGCGTCGACGTACTGCAGGACGTGGTGCGCGTCGAAGGCCACCGCCACCGGGGCGCTCTCGCGGACCGTCACCACGAGGGTGCTCGGCCAGTGCTTGACGATGCTCAACCCGGTGATCCACGAGAATCGCTGAAGGTTCCTCTCGATCGACGCGGCGCTGACGCCGACCATCGTGGGATGCGCCTCGAGCCCCGAGGCGGCGAGCACCTGGGGCTCGGCTTCGTGGTGCAGTCCGACGAAGGTCACGTTCTGGACCCGGAAGTACGAGGTGTGCAGCACCCACTGGCCGGCGAGGGCCAAGGTCGTCGCGGTCAAGACGATGACCGCGGTGACCTTCGCGACCAACCGGGCCCGGGTCCGGGGTCGCCGCTCGGTCGGGGACGGCCCGGCCTTGCGCCGTGGCGCTGTCGCGGGGGCCGGGCGCCGGGCGCCACGGGAGCCGCTCACGGCGCGCGATGGACGCGTCGTCGTGGTCAACGGTCGGCGCCGGCTCACTCTGGTGCCTCGAAGCCCAGGAAGCGGTGTTCGCTCTGCAGTCGCACGCCGGTGCGTTCGAGCACGCGCCATTGGACCGTGCGCAGCAACTCGTAGACGTCGTTCGCGCGTCCGTCGGCGTCGGCGATGATGAAGTTCGCGTGCTTCTCGCTCACGACGGCGGTACCGAGGCGCAGTCCCCTGCATCCCGCCGCCTCGATCAGCCGTCCGGCGTGGTCGCCCTCGGGGTTGCGAAAGACGCTCCCCCCGTTCGCGCCACCCGGCTGATGGTCGCGCCGCCAGCGCACGATCTCGCGAATCTGCTCCTGGGCCCCCTCGGCGTCACCGTGGCGGAGGTGCAGCGACACCGCGGTCACCAGATCACCATCCCTGATGGCGCTCGTCCGATAGCCGAACGTCAGATCCTCGCTCGACCACGACCGCGGCACGCCGTCGCGCCAGCTCGAGACCGAGGCGACCGACGCGGCCATGTCCGAACCGTGTCCACCGGCGTTCATCACCACGGCGCCACCGAAGGTCCCCGGGACGCCAACCGCCCACTCGAATCCGACGATCCCCGCCGCGGCCAGACGACGCGCCGCTATCGGCAGGCCGAGGCCGGCGCCGGCGTCGACCACGACGGAATCCCCGTCGTCGTGCCAGCGCATCTCGTCGAACTGCCCGTCGAGGTGCACCCCGAGCACCTCGTGCTCGCCATCGGCCACGAGCAGATTCGAACCGTTGCCCAGCACGAACATCGCCAGACCGCACCGGACCATCAGGGGACCCAGCTCGTCGAGGTCGGCCATCGACGAGAGCGTCACGAGCGCTCGCACCGAGCCGCCCACGCGGTAGGTGGTCCGTGCGCCGAAGGGCGCGTGCTCTTGCACGCGGCCCCCACCGCGGGCCACCAGGACCTCGAGCGACATCAGCGCAGCCCTCCCGGCAGCTTCAACGCGACCGAGGCCACGTCGCCCGCGCCGAGCAGCACGATCACGTCACTGTCGTCGTGCAGCGACTCGAGAAGCTGGGGCACCTGGTCGAGCGAGGCGCAGTACGTCGTGACCTCGCCGTGCCGGCGCGCGCGCACGGCGTCGGCGACCAGCTCTCCCGTGGCCCCGGCCGGGTTCGCTTCGCCCGCGGGGTAGATGTCGGTGACCACCACGTGCCCCGCGGCGTCGAAGGCCGGCGCGAACGAGCCGGCGAGGGCGAGGGTCCTCGTCACTCGGTGCGGTTGGAACACCGCGGTGATGCGCGCGTACCCGGCGGCGCGCGTTGCAGCCAGGGTCGCGCTGATCTCACCGGGCAGGTGGGCGTAGTCCTCATAGACGTCGACGCCGTTCCACGAACCGAGATACTGGAATCGGCGGGGTGCCCCCTGGAACGCCGCCAGACCCGAGGCGATCGCGTTGCCCGCGACACCGAGCGAGAGAGCCAATACCCCGACGACGGCGGCGTTGGCCACGTTGTGCACGCCGGTGACCCGCAAGGCGATCCCCAGTTCCTCGACGGGACCGCGCAACGAGAACGTCGCCCCACGACGCGCGACGGTGACGTCGCACACCCTCCACTCGCTGCCGTCGGCGGTGCCCACTGCCGTGACCGCGCGCGAGGCCCGCTCGGCCACCCGCCTGGCTCCCGCGTCGTCGCTCCACACGACGACCGGACCCGTTGTGCGCGCCACGAGGTCGCCGAAGGCCCCTTCGAGGACGTCGAGGGAACCGTAGTGATCGAGGTGGTCGGCCTCGACGTTCAACAGGCCCAGCGCGAAGGGGCGGAGCAGGGCGAAGGTCCCGTAGCTCTCGTCGACCTCGAGAATCAGGTCGCCGCTCCCCCAGTGGCCATTGGCTCCGACGCCCAACACGTCGGCTCCTACGAGCCAGCCGTCGTCGACGCCGCTGGCGCGCATGACCTGAACCATCATCGACGTGGCCGTCGTCTTGCCGTGGGTGCCAGTCAGACCGACGATGCGACGCTGCTCGCCCAGCTGGGCGAGCGCCTCGGCCCGGCTCAACAACGTCGTACCGCGCTCCTTCGCCGCGAGCAGCTCCACGTTGTCGTCCGCCACCGCGGGCGACCACAGCACGACGTCGGCGTCAACGACCTTGGCCGGGTCGTGGCCAACGGTGGCGTCGATCCCGGCGCGACGCAGCCCGTCGAGCACCGCCGTGTCGACGGCGTCGCTGCCGCTGACCGCTGCGCCCATCTCGGCGAGGAGCCGGGCGAGCCCGCTCATGCCTGCTCCGCCGATCCCCACCACGTGAACCCGGACTCCGGCTCGCAGCACGTTCACCTCAGGCCACCGACCTCGCACACGACGCGGGCGATGGACCGCGCCGCGTCCCGGCGTCCGAGCGATCCGGCCGACGCGGACATCGTCGCGAGGGTCGTCGGGTCCAGCATCGTCTCGAGCGCCTCGCTCAACGCCACTCCGGTGCAGGCCGAATCGACGAGGAGTCGCGCGCCGCCCGCTTCGACCACGGCCAGCGCGTTCTTCGTCTGGTGGTCGCCTGGCGCGCCGGGCAGCGGCACGAGGACCGAGGGAATCGCGAGCGCGGTCAACTCGGCCACGGTCGTCGCACCGGCTCGACACACCGCAAAGTCGCACACGGCCCAGAGCTGGGTCATGTCGGCGAACTCCTCGATCCGGTAGTCGAGTCCCGCGGTCACCGGCCGTCTGGCCCGCACGTCCTGGAAGTCACGCCTACCCGTCACGTGCAGGAGCGTTCGGTCGGTACGCTCGGCCCAAAGCGCGGCGAGTTCGCACGTCGCGGCGTTCACCCGCGCCGAGCCGAGCGATCCGGTCATCACGACAACGACCTGGCACGCCGGGTCGATGGGAGGGTCCATGCGCGCGCGCGCCGCTCGCCGAGCGTCCTGGGTGCGGTCAATGGCCACAATCGCGTCGCGCAGCGGAGCGCCGGTCACGACGGTCTTCTCGTCGTTCGAGGGGAAGGCCACGCAACGTCGACTCGCGAACCTGGCGAGCAACCGATGGGCCGCGCCGGGTGTGGCGTCGAGCTCGACGAGCACGAGCGGGCGTCGCCAGATCACCGCCGCGAGAGCCACCGCGAAGGACGCGTAGCCGCCGACCGACACGACGACCGCCGGACGCCACCGGCGCACCTTCGCCAGCGCCCCCACGACCCCTACGAGCAGGCCGAACACCGCCCCGACATTGGCGACCAGGGCTCTGGGGCGGAGCGAACGACGGATCCCCCGTCCGGGCAGCAGGGTCAGCGCGACGCCGGTCGGCGCGAGCAGCACGCCCTCCTGTCCGCGACGGCTGCCCACGAAGCGCAGCGCGTCCCGCGCCACTCCCCGCGCCTCGAGCTGCTCAGCCACCGCCTGCATCGGGAAGACGTGCCCGCCGGTCCCGCCGCCGGTGATGACGATGGGTCCGGTCATCAGTACTCCCGACGTGATTCGTGGGTCACGCGCGCGCGCACCGGCGGGTGCGCGGTCGCGCGGCGCTCGGGGGCACGGCGCGATGCCGCGCTCGGGTGCTCGCGGATGGTGACGTCACCCGATCGACTGCGGTCGTGGGCGATGTTGTACAAGAGCCCGACCGCCGAGAGTTCCGTGATCAGTGCGGTGCCACCGTACGAGAAGAACGGCAGCGGGATGCCGGTGACGGCCCACCAGCCCACCACGGACGCGACGTTGATGATGGCCTCGACGGCGATCCAGGTGGTGATGCCCACGGCGATCAGCCGGTACACGTCGTTCGTGCACCGTTGGGCGATGCGAACGCAGGCGAAGAGGAAGGCCACGAAGAGCCCGATGACGGCGAGGGTGCCGATGAGGCCCAGCTCCTCGCCGATGATGGAGAAGATGAAGTCGGTGTGCGGGTTGGGCAGCAGGCCCCACTTCCCCCGACTCTGTCCGAGACCTAGCCCGCCAACGCCCCCCGTGCCCAGGCTGATGCGCGACTGCAGCAGCTGGTAGCCGCTGCCGTGCAGGTCCGAGTTGGGGTGCAGGAACGAGAAGAACCGCCTGGCGGAATAGGGCTTGTACGCCATGTACCCGCCGAACACGACGGCGCCGAGCAGGGCGATCCGGCCGAGCAGGTGACGTGACAGTCCGCCCACCGCCAGCATGGCGAACGCGATCACCGCGATGACCGATGAGGTTCCGATGTCGGGCTCGACGACGACGAGCGCGCAACCGGCGCTGACCGGCACCGTCCAGAGGGCCAGTTGCCTCCAATTGCCGAGTTCGTCGTGGTGGTGCTGGACGATCCACGCCACGAAGACCACCGCGGCGAGCTTGAAGAGCTCTGAGGGCTGCAAGTAGATCGCGTGCAGGTTGAGCCAGCGCTTGCCTCCGTTGGAGGTGACGCCGACGGCCTTCACGGCGAGCAGCAGCAGCAACCCGAGCCCGATCAGCATCGGCGCGCTCTTCACGAGCCGGTCGAGGCGCACTCGAGCCATCACGTAGAGCGCGAAGAGTCCAAATCCCAGGAAGACGAGGTCGTGGATCATGATCGACCACGTCGAACCTCCGTTGGCCGACGCCTGGCCTTCGCTCGCCGAGGCGACCGCGATGGTGCCGAAGGTGACCAACAGCGTGGTGATCAGCAGCAAGACGCGGCCGTCGGTTCCCCCGCGAGGCAGGGGCTGGAGGAACCCTCGGACGGGGCGACGCACGGCCATGGTCAGACGACCTTCGCGATCTTCAAGAAGTCGCCGTAGAAGATGCCGAGTCCGAGCATCGCGAGCAGACCCGCGAGGATCCAGAACCGGATGATCACCGTGATCTCGGGCCAGCCCCTCAACTCGAAGTGGTGGTGAAACGGGGCCATGCGAAACACCCGTCGGCCGAAGAGACGAAAGCTCACGACCTGCAAGATGACCGAAGCGGTCTCGGCGACGAAGAGGCCTCCAATGACGACGAGCAGGAGATCGAGGTTCATCAGCAGACAGAGGGCGCCGAGGCCCGTGCCCACCGACAATGAACCGGTGTCGCCCATCATGATCCGCGCCGGCGCCGCGTTCCACCACAAGAACCCGAGGCAGGCGCCCACCAGGCCCACCGCGACGAGTCCGAGGTCGAGCGCCGAGCCCAGGTGGTAGATATTGAAGTGGCGGAACTGCCAGTAGCCGATGATCGCGAGCACCCCGAAGCAGAACGTCGCCGAACCGGCCGCTAACCCGTCGAGTCCGTCGGTCAGGTTCACGGCATTGGACGTCGCCACGATGACGAGCACCGCGAGCAGCATCCATCCCACGGCCGTGAGATTCCAGCCGGGAAGCGTGGCGCGGGTGAACGAGAGATTGGTCGACGTGTGCACCCAGGTGATCGACAGCACCGCGAACACGCCCGCGATCACGAGTTGGCCGACCAGTTTGCCCCGCTTGTTGAGGCCCAGATTGCGCGCGTTGCGGATGCCCAGATAGTCGTCGAAGAACCCGAGCAGGCCCGAGGCGATAGTCACGCAGACCGCGAGGATACCCGCACTCGTGAACACGATCGACGTGCCAACGTGGCCCATCAGGTAGCCCGCCACGGCCGAGAACACGATGATGACACCGCCCATCGTCGGGGTGCCGGCCTTGAGGTGGTGGGTCGCGGGGACCTCCTCGCGGATGCGCTGGCCGAGTGAACGAGCGCTCAGGAACCTGATCCAAACCGGCGTGAGCAGAAGGGCGCAGAGGAATCCCACCCCGCCAGATTCCATCAGACTCAACATTCGATCCTCATCTCAACATCTCGTGAGCGACTGCCCGGTCATCGAAGGGCACGACGACGTCGCCGATGGTCTGGGTCGTCTCGTGACCTTTGCCCGCCACAACGATGACGTCACCGGGCGAGGCCAACTCGACGGCTTGGGCGATCGCGCTGCGCCGGTCGCCCTGGCGATACACCGTCGCGCCTGGAAGAACACCCGACATGATGGAATCAATGATGGCATCTGGAGGCTCGGATCGAGGGTTATCCGAGGTCACGATGGTTATATCCGAGTGGCTCGAGGCGATCGAACCCATCTCTGGTCGCTTGGCCCGGTCACGATCCCCGCCGCATCCGAAGACCGTGATGATGCGTCCCTGCGGCACCATGGCCCGCACGTCGTCGAGCAAGCGACGAAGGCCTTCGGGCGTGTGCGCGTAGTCGACGATGGCGGTCAGGCCGCGCCCGCGAACGACGTCGAATCGCCCGGGGATCGAATGGACCTCGCCCATCGCCGCAGCGATGGCGCCGTCGGCGGCCCCGAGCACGCTCATGATGGTCATGGCCACCAGCGAGTTGTCCACGTTGTAGTCCCCCACGAGGGGCGAGTTGACCAGGTGGCCACGCCAGAAGAACGTCGTGCCCAACAACGTTGTCGTCACGTCGGACGCGTCGGCGCGTGTCACCCGCGTGAACGGCAACGTCGTCGACGTGGCGAGACGCTCGCCGTAGGGGTCATCGGTCCAGATGACCGCCCGTTGAGCGTGCTCGCCCGTGAAGAGTCTCGCCTTGACGGCGAAGTACTCGTCCATCGACTTGTGGTAGTCCAGGTGGTCGTGACTTAGATTCGTGAAGGCCACGACGGTGAACCGCAGTCCTTCGATTCGCTGCTGATCGATCGCGTGACTCGAGACTTCGAGTGCCACCACCGAGTGGTGCACCTGGGGGTCGAAGCCTTGCACCAACTGCGCGAGGACGCGGAACAGCTCGGGGCCGGCCGGCGTCGTCCGCTCACTCGTCAGCGTTCCAACGTTCGCGCCGTTCCACGAGAGGCCGCGAGCCAGCGCGCCGACGAGGGTGGTCACCGTGGTCTTGCCGTTGGTTCCGGTGACCCCGACGAGTTGGGTCTTGGTCTCGGGATGACGCACGACGGCGGCGCTCGCGTGTGCGCAAAGTGCGCGAAGCATCGTCGCCGGCACAACGACGACGGGCACGTCGACCGTGACTGGCTCGCTCGCGACGACACACACCGCGCCGCGGGCCACCGCATCGATCGCGAACCGGATTCCGCTCGACGACGCCCCAGGCAGGGCGAAGAAGAGCGAGCCCGGCACGCACAGCCGAGAGTCGATGTCGACCTGGCTGATCTCGATGCTGCCCGTCGAGGCGTCGAGCGTCTGGTCGTCGAGGATGTCGCCCAGTTGCATCAGGTCACGTCCGATGCGATGCTCGCGCCGGGGCCGTGCAGTGGCTTGACGACGGTGCCGTTCGAGGGGATTGCGTAGTGGTGGAGGGCGTAGGACATCACCTCTTGGAATATCGGTGCCGCCACGGCCCCTCCGAAGATCGTCGTGCGCGGACGTTGGACGACGACGATCATCGACAGCACCGGGGCATTCGCGGGGGCGAAACCCACGAAGCTCGCGTTGTAGTCGCCGATGAGCAACTTGTCCTTGCCCGGGTAGGGCATGGTGGCGGTGCCGGTCTTGCCGGCGACGCTGTAGCCGGGGATGATGGCGTTGGTCCCGGTGCCGGCGAGGACCACCTCCTCGAGCATCTTGATCATGGTCGCGTCGACACTCGGCGACATCACCTCGCGCGACACGCTCTTGGGTGCCGCCTTCAATGCGCCATTCGCGTAGACGAAGCCACGCACCACCTTCGGCTCGACGAAGATCCCGCCATTGGCGATCGCGTTGTAGGCGTCGAGCATCTGGATTGGCGTCACCGCATCGACCTGACCGATGGGCAATGCCACCTGGTCGCTCGCGTACCAGTTGGCCGCGCTGACGAGCAGGCCCGACGACTCGCCCGGGTAGTTCACGGCAGTCGTCTGACCGAATCCCAACCGCTCGACCTGGGCCAAGAGTCCGCTCTCGCCAACGAGCTTGCCCACCTCGTACGTGCCGATGTTCGACGAGAGCGCCAGCACTTGGGTCGCCGTCAGGTGTTCGACGGCGTGGCGCTCCGCGTCGTGGAAGTAGCGCCCGCCCACCGTGACGGCATTGGGCACCGTGAAGACCGACGACGGTGTGATGAGACCGGCTTGCAGGGCGGCGGAGAAGGTGACGACCTTGAACACCGACCCGGGCTCGTAGGTCTGGGAGAAGGCCAGGTTGTTAATGGTCTGTTGGATGCCGGGCACGCCGACGTTGCTCCCCCACGCCGGTATCGGACCCAGGACCCCGGCGTTGGTCTTGGTGTTGACGAGCGACGCGTCGGCGAGGATCTCGCCGGTCTTCACGTCCATCACCACGGCGATCCCGGAGAGCGCTTGCGTGGCGGCAAGTTGGCGAGCGAGGTCACGCTCCGCGACGTACTGCAGCGAGGTGTCGAGCGTTAGCTCGAGTCCGACACCCGGCTTGGCTCTTCGCACGACGGTGCTGTGCGAGCTTGGAAGATTGACTCCCGACGACGAGACGAACTCTCGCGTGACTCCGGTCTGGCCGGCGAGCAGCGTCTGGTATCCGTACTCGAGCCCCGCCGATCCGGCCCCGGAACCATTCGTTCCTCCCAGCAGTGACGTGGCGATGGGTCCGTTGGGGTAGGTGCGCACCGACGAGTCCTGGACCACGATGCCGGGGAACATCATCGTGGCGAGCTTGCGACCAGCCGTGAGATCCAACTGGTTGTTCAGCACCACGTAGCCGTTCTTCTCGGACAGCAGCGCCGTGAGCTTCGCCACCGGCACCCCCACCAGGGCCGACATCGCCTGGGCCTCGCGCGCGGGATGGGCGATCTGGAAGTCGTCCGCGATCACCAAGGACGTCGGTCGCGACACGGCGAGGATCTGCCCGTGCCGGTCGTAGATCCCGGCGCGCAGCGCTGTCGTCGTGAGGTCGACCCGGACCTGGGCGACCGAGAGTCTCGCGTAGTGCGAATGGTCGACCACTTGGATGAAGAACAATCGAACCCCGAGCGCGACGAAGGCCATCGCGAGCACTCCGCGCAAGAGCAGTAGCCGGCGCGGTCCGCTGACGCTACGACGCAGCGGATTCGCCTGGACGCGGGTTCGAGAGTGTGTCGAGGTGTAGTGCTGGCTCACCGAATCGTCCTTGATGCAGCCGGTGCGTAACCAATGAACTTCGGTAGCGGCAGAGGCTTATCAAGTGACGTCGACGGGACTTGCGTCACCGAGATGGGATCGACCAGGTGCAGGGCGCCGGCCTGTGTCGCGATCTTGCTCGGCGCAGCCATGAGCGTCAACGAGCCAACCTGCTCAGCGTAGGTGGACTGCTCCTGCAGCAATTGGCTCTGCAGGACGTGCAGCTGAATCTGACGGTTCGCTACCACCATGCTTCCGGCGAGCGACAAGGTCAAGGCCACAGTCATAATCATCGCCGACTTTCGCAGGGCCGACGAACCACGCCAGGTCGACCTGACGACCCGCCTCCGGGGCGCCTTGGCCGCGTGGGTCGGGCGCCGAGCGGCGGGTCGGGACTTGGGCCGTGTGGGGCGAACCGTGTCGACCCGCCGCGGGAAGCTGATGACGGTCATGGCGCCAGCTTCCGAGCGATGCGCAGGCGGGCGGAACGGGCGCGCGGGTTGTTCTCGATCTCCGTCGCGCTGGCCAATCTCGCGCTGGCCTTGAAGACCGTGATCCGCGGAACGGCGCCGCACACGCATCCAAGGGCCGGCGGGCAGTGGCATCCGCCAGTCGAGGCCTCGTGCAGTACCGACTTCACGACCCGGTCCTCTCCTGAGTGGTAGGCGATGACGGCGAGGACTCCCGAGGGCGCCAGGACCTCGAGGGCGGCGTCGAGTCCACCCGCGAGTTGTTCTTCCTCGGAGTTCACGGCGATGCGCAAGGTCTGAAAGACCCTCGTTGCGACGTGGCCACGGCGACGCGCGGCCATCGGCACCGCCCGCTCGACCGCCTCCGTGAGTTCATTCGTGGTCTGAGGCTGGCGTTCGAGCACGGACTTGGCAATCGACCCGGCGAAGCGATTCTCGCCGTTCGCGCGCAGCAGTCGCACGAACTCGTGCTGGTCGAGGTGGCTGAGGAGCTGCGCCGCGGTCTCGCCACGCGTGGGGTCCATCCTCATGTCCAGGGGCGCGTCGGCTCGGAATGAGAAGCCGCGGCTCGACTCGTCGAGTTGATGCGACGAGACTCCGAGGTCCATCAAGACCCCGACGATCGGATCACCCATGACGAACTCGGCGTTGGCCGCCACAACCTCCGCCAACTGGGCAAAAGTGGCGTCCACGATGAGGAACCGGCCCACGAACCGCGAGAGGTTGGTCGCCGCCGCGGACCGGGCGTCGGGATCGCGGTCGATGCCAACGATCCTCAGCTGCGGAGCGGCTTCGAGCAGTGCCGCCGCATGCCCGCCGCCCCCCAGCGTGGCGTCAACGACCACCCCAGCCGGCAGGCTGGCGAACAACTCTGTGATTTCACTCACGAGCACCGGTTGGTGGTATAGGTCCTGGGCCATCTGCAGCCTTTCAATCGTCAAGACAGGAGAGAGGGCGGAGGAGGATTCTCTACCCGTCTTGACGATTGCCAGGCTGCGCATGGTCCGCGGCCGGTACTTCAGTTGCACTCCTTGCACTAGTTACTGCCTTGTTTGAAGATCTCTTCCGCGGCGTTCACCTGCTCCGCGTAGGTCGCAGGGTTCCACAGTTCGATGTGGTCGAGGGCCCCGACGATCAAGACGTCGCCGGTGAGTCGTCCGTAGTCTCGGATAGCGGCGGGCAGCGCGAATCGGCCCTGCTTGTCGAACTCGACGTCAGAGGAGTTCGCCGCCCAGTAGCGGACCTGTTGGCGCTCGAGGGCTCCGCCGTTGCGGCTCTGTTCGAGGCGCTCTTCGCTCTGACGAGCGAACTCCCCTGGCGTCCAAAGCGCGATGCAGCCCTCGGTATTGGGGCTCAGGTGACCGCCGCGCTCGAATTCGGGACGGAACTTCGCAGGCAGGATGAGTCGGCCTTTCACGTCCAGCGAGTGCTGAAACTGACCCACAAACCCGAGCATTGCCTGTCCTCCCATGGGTTCACCACTTTCCCCCATTTCGTGACACATTACACCACTTCACTCCACTTTGCCGCAAATCTGGCAGATTCGGACCCATTTTTCGGACGTGCGAGCTCCCGGGACGCCCCGGTGCCGCGACGACGACACATCTATAGGTGAGACGGAGCTAGGCCGTCAGGTGCGGCGAATCAAGGTGCCAGGGGCCACTGGTCGAGCGCAGCTCGTCGACCAGGCCAACGACGTCGTCGATCCCCAGCGCGCCGAGCACGTGGTGGTCGAGCGTCTCGACCAATCCTTCGGGAATCGACTTCAGGAAGTCAACGACCTCGATCGACGCGTGGGCGTGCATCACGGTTGAGACGAAGACCCCTTCGCGCACGCGCCACTGGGTGAGGCCAACGGCCTTTCGACCATTGACGAAGACCTCTCCCGGACCTCGACCGGCAAAGCACACGAGGCGATGCGCCACGTCGCCCTCCAGCGAACCCTGGTGAACCGAGATCTCGCCAGCGACGTGCTCGACGAGGACGTCGCGCCACCACGTGCCGGCCCGCAACGAGCTGACGTGCACGTCGTGAGACCACCGAGGATCATCCGCCGGAATCCACCAATCGACCCAGAGGTCATCGGGCTGGAGCAGCACTAGTCCGCCCCCGCCGCGACGACGGCGCACGGGTGTCGCCCCCAGGCGTTCGCGGGCCAGGACGTCGGGTGACTGGCTGCCCCCCAGCACCAGGGTCGGCCGTTCGACTTGGACATGGAACATCGTCGCCTCGCCACGGCGCCGTAGCTCGTCGTAGTCGTACAGGTCCTCGATGGCCTCCTTCACGAGGCTCGGGGCAGAAAGGGCGCCCACAGCGGATCGGGGTCGGGAACGTGACGCCAACGCCACCACGGACCGTCGGGCACGCGGGGCTCGAAATGCATGCGCCATCCGATCTCCTCGAGCAGCCGGTCTCCCTTTTGCATGTTGTGGCGACGACAGGCGGCCACCACGTTGGTCCACTCGTGAACCCCACCGCGGCTGCGCGGCACGACGTGGTCGATCGTGTCGGCGTGCTCAAGGCAGTAGGCGCATCGGAAGCTGTCTCTCAGAAGGAGCGAGCGCCTCGTCAGCGGCGGCGTGCGAACCCTCGACGGCAGCTTCACCATCTCGTGCAGACGGACGATCGCGGGAATCTCCACCACGACGGTCGCCGAGCGGCACACGCTCGGATTCTCCGAGGTGACGATCGGCTCGGCCCGTCCGGCCAGCATCAAGACGACCGCCCGACGTTCGCTCACCAGCTGCAGCGGTTCGAACGTGGCATTCAAGAGCAGGACGCGCCCCATCAGGAGAACCTAGCGCCCGACCCGCTGGAGCAACGACCATTTCGCCGCATCCACCATCGCCTCGGGCGACAGAGGCGCGGATGAAGATCCGTTCACGGTCGTGATCCGAAATCGCCAGTACGACGGATCGGGAAGGGGCAAGAACGGGTAGCGGCGCCACCATCCTCGGCGACGAACCCGCCAGCCGGCACGCACCAGCATCGGCGCACTCGAAGGATGACGCACGAGATACCCCCCGAGTCCCGGAGCCCAGTAGCGACTCACGACGACCCCCGCCAGCCCACCAGCGCGGCTCCGAGCAGCGGACCGTCGACGCCCAGCCCTGAACGTCGGATCTCGAGGTGCGCCGAGTAGCGCAGCATCGCCACCGAGTGCGCCGCCTTGTTCGCCATTTCGAAGAACTCGTCGCCGAACCCCAGGGCTACCGATCCGGCGATGTAGCAGCGATTGAAGTCGAGCACCGCGGCCAGCGTGCCCACTGCTCGACCCACCAGCTCACCGGTCCGTTGACGAGTCGTCCGGTCAGCCTCGCTCGCGGGGCGGCCCGTGCGCGCTTCGATGGCCCAACCCGACGCCTCCGCCTCGAGACATCCGTACGCACCGCATGAGCACATGGCGCCATTCGGAACGACATTGAGATGACCGACGTGTCCCGCGTTGCCGCTGTCACCGCTCAGCAGCCGCCCGTCGATGACGATGCCTCCCCCCACACCGGTCGACACCACCATGGACAGAAACGAACTGTCGTCGCCAGCGGCGCCGAACTCGCCCTCCGCGAGTGCAAGCGCTCGGGCATCCCCGTCCACGTAGACGTCGAGGTCGAGCGCATCGCGAAGTCGACTGCGAAGAGGGAAGTCAACCCACGAGGGGATGTTGAGTGGCGAGACCTGCTCTCCACCGGGCGTCATTGGTCCAGGACAGCCCACGCCGACGAACTCGACACGGGTGGCGAGGATGACTCGACGGGCCATCGCCACGATCGCTCCCAGCAGATCGTCAGCGTGTTCACTGACCAGGATCCGGTCGCGCACTCCAATCGTGCCGTCGGGTCGCACCAACGCCGCCTCGACCTTGGTCGCACCTATGTCCAGGGCCAGACACGGGAACGCGCGCGGCGCGCCCCCGACGCCGGTCATTCTCGAGTGCGGCGCTGACGCGACAACCAGTCGCGAAGCGAACTGGTCCGAGGACCGTAGTTCGCGTGGGCATCGTCACCCTGGGCAGTACGGGTGATGTCCTGCCATGAAGCACGTCCCAACAGGCGAGCGTTTCGCTCGATGATCACGGCAGAGATGAACATCAACGCGACGCCCGCCAACCCCAGGATCACCGACGTGGAGAAGCAGAGGATCAGGACAACGAGTCCCGCGATGAATCCAGCGATGCCCCACCGGACCCGCCGCCCCCCGTGGGCGTAGACGTTGGTCTCACGGACGTTCTTGGCGAAACGTGGATCCTGCTTGGAGAGCGACTCTTCGAGTTCGGCCAGGATTCGCTGCTCATGCTCTGAAAGTGGCATCGCGACTCCCTTCGGTTGAACCTTAGGCCATTGTACCTATTCCCTCGCCGAGTTCGCACGTCAGTTCGCGGCAATGCATCGGCTAGAAATGTCGCATGTCCGATGGGAGCAGCGTGACCGACCGGCCGGTGCGCGTCGCGATGATCTGCACCGGGAACATCTGTCGCTCGCCGATGGCCGAGGTCGTATTTCGTCACCTGGTTGCCAGCGATCCATCCCTCGTTGGTCGCGTGGAGGTCACGAGCGCCGGCACCGCCAACTGGCACGTGGGCAGCCCGATGGACGAGCGGGCTCGGCGGTCCCTGGACCGCGCCGGACTCCCCGTCGAGGGATCACTCGGAGCCTTCGCTGATCGCGAGTACCTCGACGGACACGACCTCGTCGTGGTGATGACTCGTGAGCACTTTCACGAAGTTCGCCAGCGCTTGTCGAACCACTCGACCGAAATCCTCCTCATCCGCAACCTGCTCGAACCCGGGCTGGACCTCGACGTCGCCGACCCCTACTACGGCGGCGACGCCGACTTCGACGATTGCCTCGAACTACTTACTCGAGCGCTTCAGCGTTTGACATCGGAATTTCATCGGCGATTGGGTGCAGACTCGTACGAAGCTTGACCTCGGGCAAGGTCAGCGACAGGACCACGGCCAGCGCACCAAAGGGCAGCGCCCAGCGATAGACGGACTGGATCGAGCCAGCGATCGCGTGCAGAATGATCGACAGCTCGGCGGGTGGCAGCTTGCGCAGGGTTGCGGCATTCCAGAGCGACGGTGAGAGCAGCTTGCCACTGATCGGATGGCTCGCCAACCCGGCCGCCAACTGGTGAGGCAAGTCGTTGACGTAGAGCGCGCCAAAGACCGCCGTGCCAAAGGAGCCACCAATCGATCGAAAGAAGTTCGCTCCTGCCGTCGCCGCTCCAAGATCGCTCGGATTGACGGCGTTCTGCACTGCGGTCACCAGCACCTGCATCACCAAACCAAGTCCAACGCCCAACACGAGAATGTAGGCGTCCATCGCTATCTCTGACGTCTTCACGTCGAGGGCTCCAAGCAATCCGAGGCCGACCGTCATCACCGCGGTGCCAAGGATCGGAAAGGGACGGTATCGCCACCCCTTGGAGACCAGTTGACCGGTGACGATGGACGCCGTGAAGAGCCCGACCATCATGGGCAACAAGCGGATTCCCGACATCGTTGGCGAAACGCCCCTCACGAGCTGAAGGTAGAGCGGAAGGAACGTCATCGCCCCGAACATGGCGAAGCCCACGACGAAGCCGATGGCCGACGCCGACGAGAAGACGCGGTTGGCGAACAATTGAGGTGCGAGAATCGGTTCAGGCGAGCGTCGCTCGATGATCACGAAGACGACGGCGGCGGCGAGGCCGATGACGAGCAGCCCAATCGACTTGGCAGAGCTCCAGGCGAACGACGTGCCCCCAAGTGACGTGAAGAGGATGAGCGCCGACGCCGAGATGGTCAGGGTGACGATGCCCGCGTAGTCGATCACGTGCTGCACCCGCGCACCGGCACTGGGCAGGACCGCGGCGCAGACCACCAGCGCCACGATGCCGAACGGGAGGTTGACGAAGAAGATCCATCGCCAGGACCAATACTCGACGATGACGCCACCGAGCAGTGGTCCCAGAACGGTGGCGGCGCCGAACGTCGCGCCGAAGAATCCCGCGTAGCGACCACGATCACGTGGTGGCACCAGGTCGGCGATGACGGCTTGAGCGCCGACCATGAGGCCGCCTCCGCCCAGACCCTGAAGGGCGCGAAAGAGGATCAACATCGGCATGCTGTTGGCGAGCCCGCAGAGCATGCTGCCGACCAGGAAGATCACGATCGCCGCCTGGAAGTAGACCTTGCGACCGTGCAGATCGCCCAGTTTTCCCCACAACGGCGTGCTGACCGTGGTCGAGAGAAGGTAGGCGACGACGACCCAACTGAGGTGGTTCGCACCGTGCAGGTCACCAACGATGGTCGGGAGCGCGGTGGCGACGATGGTGCTGTCAAGCGCCGCCAACAGCATTCCGAGCATCAGGGCGCCCATCACCCAGTACAACTCCCTCTTGGGCATCGGTTCAGCAAGCTGGTTTGTCATGATCATTCCCACACCACGGGCGAAATTGCGTTGGCGTCGTGCATAGTTCGAACTCACCTTAGTGGCGACATTTCGAGTTTGGCCGACCTGGCGATCGCTTCGGTAGGTTGTGCCCAAGGAGAAACCATGAAGACCAGACTGACCGAACTCTTGAAGATCGAGCACCCCGTGATGTTGGCCGGCATGGGTGGCGTAAGCTACAGTCGACTCACCGCCGCGGTGTCCAACGCCGGCGGTTACGGCTGCCTGGGGGCCTCGACGATGTCGAGCGAGCACCTCGCCCACGAGATCGCCGAGACCAAGCGCCTCACCGACAAGCCGTTCGGCGTCGACCTGCTCACGGCGTTCCCCGACTCGCTGGTCCACAACGTCGAACTGCTGATCGCAGGCGGTGCCAGCACCTTCGTCGCCGGACTCGGTGTGCCACGCCACGTCATCGACCTCTGCCATAAGAACAAGGTCCTCGTCATCTCGATGTGCGGCAAGGTCGAGCACGCGAGGCGTGCCCTCGACGCAGGATGCGACGTCGTCGTCGCCCAGGGAACCGAGGCCGGTGGCCACACCGGCACCGTGGCGACGATGCCCCTGGTTCCCTTGATTGTCGACGCCGTCGGCGGCTCAATCCCCGTGGTCGCCGCCGGTGGGATCTTCGACGGCCGCGGGCTGGCCGCGGCGTTGGCCCTAGGAGCCGATGGCGTGTGGATCGGGACGAGGTTCATCGCGACGCCCGAGGCGCGCGCCGTGCCCGGGTTCAAGGAGCGCATCCTCGAGACGCTCGAAGACGGCACGGTCATCTCTCGAGCCTTCAGCGGCAAGACGATGCGCGTGCTCCGAAACCAGACGACCGACCGCTACGAGGCCGATCCGACGCTGCTGAAGAAGTTCCCGGACCAACTCGGCGTGTCGTTCTCCGATGGGACGTTCCACCTGGGCGGCGACGAGCGGACCGAGGGCGTCGACCCCCAGCGCGAGGGCTACCCCGCCGGCCAGGCCGTTGGAGCGATTGACGAACTGATCCCCGCCGGCGACATCGTGCGCGCAATGGTCCAAGAGGCCGAGCGCGTGATTGCCAAGATCAGCGCCTACTAATTGGTCGTGAGTCCCACCGGACAGCTCACGCCGGTGCCGCCCAGGCCGCAGTAGCCGTTGGGATTCGCGATCAGGTACTGCTGGTGGTACTCCTCGGCCATGTAGAACGGCCCGGCCGGCGCGATCTCGGTGGTGACAGCGCCATACCCCGAGGAACGCAGCTTCTCGGCGTAGACCGCGGTCACCTGGCGAGCGATCTTCTCTTGCTGGTCGCCCACGTAGAAGATGGCACTGCGGTACTGCGTACCGATGTCGCCACCCTGGCGAAAGCCCTGGGTGGGATCGTGATTCTCGTAGAAGCGACGAAGGATTTCGGCGTAGGTGACCCTCGTCGGGTCGAACACCACCTTGACCGTTTCGGCGTGTCCCGTCATGCCGGAGCAGACTTCTTGGTACGTCGGGTTCGGAGTGTAGCCACCCTGATACCCGACCGCGGTCGACACCACACCATCTAGCTCGAAGAACTTCCTCTCCGCTCCCCAGAAGCATCCCATCGCCACGTAGGCCGTCTCAGTCCCCGGCGGCGCCGGATCGAGCATCGAGACGCCGAGCGCGAGGTGCGGCCGCTCGACGACGGTGGTGTCCATCCGTCCCTCCAACGCCCTATCCGGAGTGATCATCTCTGTCCGCGAGTGCATAGTCCGAGAATACGGGTTCGGCTGCCATCAGCGCACGGACGTAACCTTTGGCCATGGACGACATTGGCTCCGACGTCGAGGAGATCGTCGCCGCCATCCGTGGAGCGACCCACCGGGTCACGGTGGCCAAGCGCACCCTTGCCGAGGTCCTGGTCCGCGCCACCGGCCACCAGACCGCCGACGAGATCACCCACGAGGTCCAGAAGCTCCAGCCCGACGTCAGCCCCTCCACCGTGTACCGGATCCTCGAAGAGTTCGAGGAGCTGGGGATCGTCGTCCACACCCACCTCGACCAGCACGCGGCCGTCTATCACATCGCGCGAACGGTGCACGGACACTTGACCTGTGAACAGTGCGGTGCCATGTTCGAGATTCCCGCGTCGCACTTCGACGTCCTGGCGAGAGACCTTCGAGAGTCCTTCGGTTTCGCGCTGAACCGCCATCACGTCGCGATCACCGGAACCTGCGCCGACTGTCGATCGCTGCAGCCCTGACGTGCTGCAAGTCCACTGGTCCTGGTCGCTTCCCTCCGTCTCTCGGTTCACGACCCGAGCCGGTCGGTAGAGTCGCAAGAGGCACACAATGATAAAGATCGACCACCTCTCGAAGCGCTACGGCGACACGCTCGCCGTTGACGACCTCGACTTCGAGGTGAAACCCGGCGTGGTCACCGGCTTCCTCGGTCCCAATGGCTCGGGCAAATCCACCACCATGAGGATCGTCCTGGGCCTGGATCACCCCTCCAAGGGACGAACCACCATCAACGGCAAGAGCTACCACGATCTGAAGTCACCACTGCACGAGGTCGGCGCCCTGCTCGACGCGAAGGCGGTCCATCCCGGGCGCACTGCCCGCAACCATCTGCGCGCCCTCGCGACGTCGAACAAGATCAAGTTGTCGCGGGTCGACGAAGTTCTCGAATTCACCGGCATCAGTTCCGTCGCGAACAAGAAGGTCGGCGGATTCTCGATGGGCATGAGCCAGCGGCTCGGCATCGCCGGCGCGCTGCTGGGCGATCCCGGGGTGCTGCTCTTCGACGAGCCGGTCAACGGCCTGGACCCCGAGGGCATCAAGTGGATCCGCGAGTTCTTCCAATCGCTGGCCAAAGAGGGCCGCACCGTCTTCGTGAGTTCCCATCTGATGAGCGAGATGGCCGTCAGCGCCGACCAGATCGTCGTGATCGGTCGGGGCAAATTCATCACGCAGGGCTCGGTCGACGACCTGACGGCCACCGCGAAGGGCACGGTCTTCGTGCGCGCGTCCGATCGCCAGGCCCTGAGCTCGGCTCTCGAGTCCGCGCACGCCGTCGTCCATCAGACGAATGACAACGCACTCTCGGTCACCGGACTCGATTCCGATCGGATCGGTGAGATCGCCTTTGGGTGCGGCATCGTCATCCACGAACTGACGCCGCAGCGTGCGTCACTCGAAGAGGTGTTCATGGACCTCACCGCCGACTCGGTCGAGTACGGGAGCCACCCAAGAGAGAGTCCCCATGAGTAGCGACGTCACCTTGCTGTCAGTGTCCAGGGCCGAGTGGATCAAATTCCGTTCGGTGCGTTCGACGATCATGGGCGTTGTGGTGACCTTCGTCTTGACGATCGGGCTCGGCGCCCTCATCACCGCTGCCGTGCGGAGTCACTACAACGAGATGGACCCGCTTCGAAAGCTGACGTTCGATCCCACATCCGTGAGTCTGGGCGGCACCCTGTTCGCCCAATTCGCCGTCGGCGTCATCGGCGCGCTCTTCATCACCAGCGAGTACTCGTCGGGATCGATCCGCTCCACCTTGGCCGCAGTGCCCCACCGGACCCGGCTGGCCATCAGCAAGCTGCTGGTCCTCTTCGTGTCCATGCTGGTGGTGAGCGAGGTCGCCTGCTTCGTCACCTTCCAGCTCGGCCAGGCCATATTCTCGGGCGTCGTGCCCACGGCGTCACTGGCCACCGGCGTGGTGCTGCGCTCGGTCGTGTTCGCCGGGATCTACCTCACCTTGCTCTCGATGCTGGGCTACTCGCTCGGCTTGATCCTGCGCCAGAGCGCGGCGTGCATCAGCGTCTTCACGTCACTGCTGCTCATCTTGCCGATCGTGGTGTTCCTGCTCCCCCAGAGTTGGCAGGTCCATATCTCGAAGTACGAACCTTCGGCGCTAGGTCAGTCGATGATGTCGCCGACGGCGGTCCTGAACAGCTTCGGAGCGACGAGTGCACTCTTCATATTGGTGGCGTACGTCGCGCTGATGTTCGGCCTCGGCGTCACGTTGTTGAACCGCCGGGATGCGGGAGCCAGTCAGTAGCCTCGCGTTCTAGGGTGACGGCATGGAACTCATCGAAGCCCTTCGCACCACCGGCTCAGTACGCCGCTTCACCGATCGTCCCGTCAGCGACGAGTTGCTCTTCGCGGTGCTCGACGACGCCCGGTTCGCCCCCTCGGGCGGCAATCGCCAGGCGTGGCGAGTCATCGTGGTGCACGATCCGGCGCGCCGTCGGACGCTGCGCGATCTCTACCTCGACGCCTGGTACGACTACGTCGCACACGTGCTCGCCGGTCTTGTGCCCTTCTCTCCCCTCGCAAGCGATCAGGACCGCGCGACCGCCCTCGCCCAACGCGATGCGGCCGTCGCGCTGGGCGAGCCGAGTGGATTCGCCGAGTCATTGGACCAGGTCCCGGTCATGCTCGTCGTCTGCGCCGACCTCGAGTCACTCGCCGCGACCGACCGCGACCTCGGCCGCTACCAGATCGCCGGGGGCGCGTCGGTCTACCCCTTCGTCTGGAACATCATCCTGGCCGCGCGCGAACACGATCTGGCCGGGGTGATGACGACGATCGCGCTGCGAAAAGAGCCCGACGTGCGTGCCGCGCTCGGCATCCCCGCCACCTACGCCCTCGCCTCGATCGTTGCCCTGGGCTATCCAAGGAAGCAGCCCACCAGACTCACTCGCCGCCAGGTCGAGGAGTTCACGACGGTCGACACCTTCGACGGCTCGGCGTTCTGCGGCCACTGAGCACCGCCTGTCCTACTGGGCCGCCACTCGAATCGGCCCGGCATCGCCCCCACTGCTCCGTTCAACGGCTCGGTCGCCTACAGGACCTTGGAGAGGAAGCTCCTCAGTCGCTCGGTCTTCGGTGACGTAAGAACGACCCGCGGGTCGCCTGACTCTTCGATAACTCCGCCGTCGAGGAAGTAGAGGGTATTGGCCACCTCTCGAGCAAAGTTCATCTCGTGAGTCACGACGATCATGGTCATTCCACTTCGTGCCAAGTCCTTCATCACGTCCAGGACCTCTCCCACGAGTTCGGGGTCGAGCGCCGACGTTGGTTCGTCAAAGAGCATCAGTTTGGGCTCCATCGCCAGGGCGCGTGCGATGGCCACGCGCTGCTGCTGGCCGCCGGACAACTGGCTCGGGTAATGCTTCTCCTTGTTCTCCAGACCCACTCGAGACAGGAGTTCACGGGCCTTGGCCTTGGCCACCTCGACGTCGACTCCCTTGACCTTCACTTGGCCAATCGTGATGTTCTCGAGTGCCGTCAGGTGCTGGAAGAGATTGAATCGCTGGAAGACCATGCCGATCTGCGCTCGCTCGCCACAGATCTGCTTGTCATTGAGCTCATAGAGCTTGCCATCGCGCGCCTCATAGCCAATGAGTTGCCCGTCGACACGGAGTTCACCGGAATCATGCTTCTCCAGGTGATTGATGCAGCGCAGCAGCGTGCTCTTGCCCGAGCCCGAGGGGCCGATCAAGCAGGTGACCTCGCCTCGCGTGACCGTGAGGTCCACACTCTTCAAGACTTCGACGCCGGCGTACGACTTGCGCACGCCGCGCGCCTCGACCATGGGTGTCGTCATGCGCGCGCCTCCTTCGCCACGCGAGGAGTGCGGAACTTCGCAAGGACTCCTCGCAGGTCGCTGCGCAACCGGGCAATGGGCGTCGGCGGCGGCGTGCGCAGCGCTCCACGCGCGAAGCGACGCTCGAGGTAGAACTGGCCCACTGACAGGATCGTGGTGACGATCAGGTACCAGATGCTCGCCACGATCAAGAGCGGTATCACCTCGTAGTTCGACGCCGAGATGTTGTTGGTCGCCTGGAACAGGTCCAAGACGCCGACGGCACTGACGAGCGAAGTCGTCTTGAGCATGGAGATCAGCTCATTGCCGGTCGGCGGGATGATCACCCGCATCGCCTGGGGCAGCACCACCAGGCGAAGCGTCTGACTGTGCGTCATGCCGAGCGAAATGGCGGCCTCGGTCTGACCTTCGTCGACCGCGATGAGTCCCGATCTCGCGATCTCGGACATGTAGGCCCCTTCATTGAGGCTCAGCCCCACCGCAGCCGCCACGAAGGGGGTGAAGAACGAGTTCGCGGAGAATTGCACGAACGCCGCATGAACAAACGGCAGGCCGATAGAGAACGTCGGGTAGACGGCGTTGATGACGAACCAGAAGAAGAGCTGTACGTACACGGGGGTCCCGCGAAAGAACCAGGTGTACGACCACGCCATCGAGGAGAGGAGCCTGTTCGGCGACAGACGCATGACCGCGAGGATCACGCCGAGGACGATGCCGACGGTCATCGCGAGGACCGTCAGCTCAATCGTGATCAACAGCCCGTGCAGGACGTCCTTCGTCGTGAAGAACTCGCCGACCACGTTCCAGCTGAAGCGCCACACCATGAGGGGATGGCACGTCCGCAGGCCGTTGACGGTCTGACAGACCTTCTGGCCGGTGGCGGAAGGGACCTTCGAGAAGATGGTGTGCACCAGCATCGCCAGGAGTACCAGCGCGACGAAGCTCGCAACCCATCGACCGTAATGACGAACGGGGATGACCTTGGCAGCGCCATCCCCGTTCGTAGTCATGCCAGTTGTTCTACTACAGCGTTCCTAGGAGATCGCCCCGTTGAGCACGATCCTGGCCAACGGTAGGGCGCCCGAACTCACGCCCCACTTCGAGAGGATCGCACCGTACGTACCGTTGGCGACCATGACCTTCAAGGCTGCTTGGAGGGCCTTGGCGAGGGCGGTCCCGGCGGCGGTCTTCGCGGTGGCGATCCCGTAGGGAGCGACGTTGACGGCGCTACCCACCAACTTGAAGGTGCCCTTCGCCAGCGAGACGATGTAGCCAGCGATCTG
>JADGOJ010000152.1 GCA_017883045.1 Acidimicrobiales bacterium | reverse complement strand
GACCTGCACGACGTCACGTTCTTCGGCCAGGACTGGGGGAGCCTGATCGGGCTTCGCCTTGTCGGCGAGCATCCTGAGAGGTTCGCCCGGGTCGCGATCGGCAACGGTGGCCTGCCCACCGGCGACGAACGCCCAAATGACGCCTTCAGGGCGTGGCAGGACTTCAGCCAGAACACCCCGGAACTGCACATTGGCAACATCGTCTCGGGCGGCTGCACGCGGCGACTTCGCGACGACGTCGCCGCCGCCTACGACGCACCGTTCCCCGACGAGTCGTTCAAGGAAGGGGCTCGCCAGTTCCCGAAGCTCGTGCCGACCTCACCCGATGACCCGGCCCACGACGCCAACATCGCGGCCTGGGCGGTGCTCGGGGCCTGGACCAAGCCATTCCTCTGCTGCTTCTCCGACAGCGATCCGATCACCAGGGGCGCCGACCGCAAGTTCCTCGCCGTCGTACCCGGCGCCAAGGGTCAGGCTCACGTCACCATCGAGGGTGGCGGTCACTTCTTGCAAGAGGAGAAGGGTCCAGAGCTCGCGTCGGTGTTGAACGCGTTCATCGGCCGGAACTAGAAGTAGTTCTCGCCGAGCTCCTCGCTCCACTTGGCGACGCGCAGTTCGCTCTTCGGCACGCTCCAACGGAAGACCGGCTTGATGTCGAGCACCGGCGTGCCGTCGATGCCGTCGAGGCCGCGCACGGTGAACGAGCGCTCCGCGAGCTCGTCAATCGCCACCGTGGTCAAGAGGATGCGGTTCGGGCGGTCCTTGTTGCGTTGGGCGAAGACGCCGACGTCGGGCCACATCGGATTGCCCCGGGGGCGTCGGTGCCAGGGACCGGGCGGGACGTCCTCGGCCCAGTCGGCGAAGAAGACGATCTCGACGTGGGAGAAGTCGGACAGTCCACGCAGTGCCTCGCTGGGCACGTCCTGGGCCAACTCGACGGTGCTGACGACGTCATCCCAGTTGTCGTCGAGCGCCTCACTTCGTTCGTTGCGGATGTAGGCGACGGGTCGGACGCTGTAGCTCATGGTCCCAATCTACCGATGAAGGGGCCGCTGATCGGACTCGCCGCCTCGCCGCGCCCCGGAGAGAGGCTTCGACGCGGGCGGTATCGTGGGGCGTCCGCGCGATGGATGTGAGAGACCAATGGCCGAACTGACGTTTACATACGGGACCATGGCCGCGGGCAAGTCGACCCTGGCCCTGCAGCTCTGTTGGCAGCTTCGCCAGGGCCGCAGTGACGTGGCCCTGTGGACCTTCGGCGATCGCAGCGACGAAGGAATGGTCACGAGTCGGATCGGCATCGAGGCCGAGGCCGAGGCCATCGCGCCGGGCAGCGACCTGGCCGAGCCGGCAAAGCAGTTGCTCGAACGAGGCATCAGGGTCCTCGTCATCGACGAGGTGCAGTTCGCGAGCGTCGAGCAGGTCGACGCCCTGGCCCGACTCGTCGACGACCACCTCGTCGACGTGCACGCCTTCGGGCTCTCGGCTGACTTCCTGCTCAACGTGTTCCCGGGATCGGCCCGGCTCTTCGCCATCGCCGACCTGGCGCACGAACTACCGCTGACCTCGTCGTGCTGGTGCGGCAAGAGGGGGCGCTGCAACGCCCGGGTCGTCGACGGCGCAGTCGCTCGCGAAGGGAGCCAGTTCGTCACCGGGGACGTCCGGGACGGTCTGGTCCACTACCAGGTGCTCTGTCGCACCCACTACCGCCTCGGCCAACTGGGCCCGTCCGACTGAGCCACCTCCGAGGCCTTGGACCGAAGAATGTCCGCTCCGCGGGTGCCACCGCGCCCATAATGGACGGATGGACAGTCCTGTCGCCGGTCTCCGAGAACAGCATGCTGGCCAGGTCGTGGACTGCTCCAACCGGTTCGCGGTCTTCTCCGAATGCCCTCACTGCGGGGGTTCATTGAGCCCGGAGCACGCCCACTTTCGCTGCCGCACGTGCGGATGGCGCGACAGCTGTTGCGACTGATTCGCCCTTCGTAGACCGGCTTCAAGTTTTCCTCAATTATTCACCCCGTTGGTCCTGTCGGGTCACCTGCCGTTCACCTTCGATTCGTAGGTTGCATGGAGACAAAGCATTCGAACGTCGAATCGTCGCGTCTTCAATGATTCACTTTCTACAGGAGGAAAGTCCAGGATGAAGAACCTACTCAGGTCGCTCGCGGCAGTCGTATTGGCTGTCACCGGTCTGCTCGCGGTTGTCCCGCTGTCGGCCACGGCTGCAACGAAGACCAAGACCGTCACCTGCTACCGGCTGGTTAGCAACAAGGTGCAGACGAAGAAGTTCCACAACGTCAGTGGCACCTGCCCGAAGCCTTGGTCGAAGCACAGGCCCAAGCCCACTGCGGGCGGACAGCTCATGGGGTCGGGCAAGCCTGGTGACACCGACCTCGTCGTGCCGAGCAAGGTCTCGCTGGCGATCAACGGTTCGTCATTCGACGCTCCGATGGTCGGCGTGACCACCAGCGGCTCAACGGCGTACACCGCCGGCGGCAAGGTCAGCTTCAGCGCGTACCCCGCCGCTGGCTCCGGAACCGGCCGGACGGCGATCGTCACCGGAAGCGTGAACATCGGCTTCTCGGACCAGCCAATGGCGTCGACCGCCGGAACGGTTCCCTCGGGGTACAACCCGAACAACTTCGTCCAGGTTCCCTACGTCCTGGGTGGCGCAGTTGTCGCCTACAACCTCGGGTCG
>JADGOJ010000151.1 GCA_017883045.1 Acidimicrobiales bacterium | reverse complement strand
GGACCCGTACCTTCTCGAACGTCTCGTCGGTCAGCCGTCCCGCGTCGACGTCCTGCAGGACGACGAAGTCGGAGCGCTCCGACTGTGCAAGGAGGATCAGGTCGTTGACGAGCGAGCTCATGCGGGCGAGCTCCTCGAGGGCAAGGGCCCGGACGACCTCCGCGTCCTTCGGGTCGGTGGTGTCCATGAGCTCGAGGTGGCCGCGGACGATCGTCATCGGGGTACGGAGCTCATGACCGACGTCGTCGAGCAGGCTCTTCTGTGCCTCGACGGTCGACTCCAGCCGATCCAGCATCCCGTTCACGGTCGTGGTCAACGCCGCGAGGTCGTCGTGGCCACGTACGGGGATGCGGCGCTTCAGGTCGTGCTCCGTGATCTCCTCGGCGGTGCGCTGCAACCAGCTGATCGGTTGCAGCAACCGCGCCATCACCAGCCACGTGATGAAGGCGGTCACCGCGATCGCTCCGACCCCGACGAGCGCGTACGTGACGAAGGTCTCGTTGAGGGCCTTGCGCTCGATGGAGAGGTCGACGACGCGGACGAGTGCACCGGTCTCGCCGGTGGAGATCCACGAGACCGGGACGACAAGGTACGCGTAGTCGGTCGAACCCGACGTGTACCGCTCGGTCGTCACGTTCGACAGCTTCGACTTGTCCAGCACGAGCGCCACGAAAGCCGGGTCGTTCTCCGGCCGTACCGTCACCGACGAGTTGGCCTTCCACACGACCTTGCCGTCGCTGATGCCGAGGATGCCGCCCGACTCGGAGAGCGTCTTGCTCTGCAGCGCGCCGCGCAGCAGATCCGAGACGTCCGTGAAGGGTTTGCCGGTCCCGGGATCGATGTTCAGGTACGCGAGCTCACGGAAGTCGGACGCGTCGCGGCTGAGCTGCGCATAGGCCTGGCTCTGGATCCTGGCCCACTGCAGCACGTACGCGACCGCACCGGACATGCCGATGCCAAAGCACGTGAGCAGCAGGATCGTGACGACAAGACGCTCACGGATGCTGGCGATGC
The DNA here is from genome assembly GCA_017883045.1 of Acidimicrobiales bacterium. Lineage (GTDB taxonomy): Bacteria > Actinomycetota > Acidimicrobiia > Acidimicrobiales > RAAP-2 > RAAP-2. The sequence continues at coordinate 1,705 of JADGOJ010000151.1, read as the reverse complement.
CCGGCGCCCGCTTTCGTCGACCAGCCGACGCCCGCCCCGCCTCGGCCGCGGGCCGAGACGTGTGAGGGCGGGTCAGCGATGGTGGCACGTCAGCGCACGGCTACCAGGTCGCACACAAAGACGAGCGGCTGGCCGCGGTCATAACTCGAGTCGAACTCCTCGCCGGTCGAATGCGCCACGCCGACGTAGTGCACGGACACGATCTGGCCGGCCTCCGCCTGCGGGCCCGTGCCCTCGACGAGATCGGTGATGACGAGTTCTGCCGGCAGGGGACCGTCCGGGAAATCCACGAAGGGCTTGTCCATGCCCCGGATGTTAGTGGCGCGCGGCGCCGACGAGCCTCATCGATGGCGCGAGTCTCACCTGAGGTTGACGTGAGGTGCGATTCTTTGCGACCGCGGGCTGACTTCGATGGTCCCCGGGACCCCCAGGGGCAGGCGATCGGCCTGCTGAGCCCGTGCTGTTCCCTGCTGGACCGGGGTCAGACCTCATCCGGCTCGCCTGTGGACTTCCGCCGCCTGCCAAGGCCCCACCACACGGCCCCCGCAGCTACGCCTGCACCCGCCAGGCTGCCCAGGCCGTACCGGAGGTACTCCTGGTTGAGCCGTCCTCGGTCGGGGGTCAGGTCGATGACCCTCACGACGTCGACAATGTTTCCGTCGCCCATGTCGACGGCAATGACCGCGTAGGCGTAGGCCGAGGACGGCGAGCTGTACATGAGCGTCTCGAAGTAGTTCTCGCCGGCCACCTTGGCCACCTTGGCGACGAACGCCCCGTCCGCTGCCGCGGCGGCTGCAGTGGGGGTCCAGGTGGTCGCCCGCCCGTCCCTGACCCCGAACGCGCCGTCGGGCGTGTCCACGCTCCGGACCGCGAGGTCGAGGAACTCCTGAGGGTCGGCGGGCTGGATGGTGCGATCACCCCAGATGGACTGGTCGACCTGCATGGTGTCGGCGGACAGGAGCGCGTACGCCTGGTCCTGACGGCCCTGCCACGTGACGGCGTACGAGATGATCCCGCCCAGGCCGAGGACCCCGATGATGACTCCTGCGGTGATCGCGGCGACCTTGCCGCGGATGTCCTTCAGGCGCCGCGGGCGACGCTCATCCGCGTAGATCCAGACGTCCCATGAGTTGGGGGTGCGCCGAACCAGCCACTCCTTCGGCTCGTCGTTCGCCGCAGGCGGGGCGACGTCGACATCGCGTAGGGGGTCACCCATGCCCTGATCTTACGCGCGAGACGGTGCGCAGGTCTCGGTTTCTGCAACCGACAGAGCACATCAGAGGTTTGCACTCACCTAGGTCGAGTGCTAAACATGACTTAGCACTCTCACCAGTAGAGTGCTACGTCAGTCGGTGAGGTCTTCGACCGTCCGTCGCGGGCACTGACAGGCGCGACCACAGTCCATTTGGGGACAGACCCCGACACAGCCGGAGGAAACCCGGAACACATGGCAAAGCTCATTGAATTCAACATCGAGGCTCGCCGCGGTCTTGAGCGGGGAATGAACATCCTCGCCGACGCCGTCAAGGTGACCCTGGGCCCCAAGGGCCGCAACGTCGTGCTTGAGAAGAAGTGGGGCGCCCCCACGATCACCAACGACGGCGTATCCATCGCCAAGGAGATCGAGCTCGAGGATCCCTTCGAGAAGATCGGCGCCGAGCTCGTCAAGGAGGTCGCCAAGAAGACTGACGACGTCGCGGGCGAC
>JADGOJ010000076.1 GCA_017883045.1 Acidimicrobiales bacterium | reverse complement strand
CGCAAGAGCTCGACGAGGATTGCGGTCTTGTCCGGGAAGTAGTGGTACACGGTGCCGATATTGACGCCGGCGCGCTCGGCCACGAGGTTGGTGTTGAGCCCTTGAATGCCGCGCTCGACGACGATCTCGGTGGCGGCGTCCAAGATACCGGCAAAGGTGGCTTTCGAACGGGCCTGGGAGGGCTTCTTCGCGTGGTTCGTATGCTTCGCAGTCTCAATCATCGTGCACCGTTCTTCTTCTCTTCAACGCGCTCGACCACCTTGGATCAGGGGAAGAGCCCCCGCAACTCCGTCGCCTCGGCGATCCGTTCCACACCCACCACGATCGCGGTCTCGCGCAGGGTGACCTCGAGCTGCTGGTGGCGCGCCCAGATGTGGTTGAACGCCTCGTGCATCGTCTTCTCGAGGCGCTGCTGGAAGAGTTCGGTCTCCCAGAGGTATCCCTGGAGGTCCTGCGCCCATTCGAAGTACGACGCGACGACGCCGCCGGCGTTGGCGAGCACATCGGGCACGACCGGGATGTTGCGGCCAGCGAGGATCGCGGCGCCTTCACCGGTCGTCGGGCCGTTGGCCGCTTCGACCATGATCGAGGCGGCCATGCCCTCGGCGATCTCCGCGTCGATCGCGCCACCGAGAGCGGCGGGGATCGCGATGTCGCTCGGAATCGTGAACAGCTTCTCCGCGGGGACCTCGTCGCTACCGGGGTAGCCCATCACGGTGCCCGCCTCCTTGTAGTGCTCGGACATGGTGAGGGGGTTGATGCCGCCGGGGACGTGGATGGCGCCGCGGATGTCCGCGATGCCGACGATCTTCATGCCCCGTTCGCTCAGGAGCTTGACGAGCGGCGCCCCGACCTTGCCGTAGCCCTGGATGACCACGCGCTGCTCGTTGGCGAGGCGGCCGAGGCGCTGGAGGATCGCGCTGGTGCAGATGGTGACGCCGAGCGACGTCGCCCCGGCGTGGCCGAGGGTGCCGCCGATGGCCAGCGGCTTGCCGGTGACGACGCCGGGGGTGTTGTGCCCGCGCAGCATCGACACGGTGTCCATGATCCAACTCATCACCTGGGTGTCGGTATTGATGTCGGGTGCCGGGATGTCACGGTCGGGGCCGATCATCGGCGCGATGGAGAAGGCGTAGCGGCGGGTGAGCCGTTCGAGTTCGCCGCGCGAGAGTGCCGCCGGGTCGACCTTGATGCCGCCCTTGGCGCCGCCGTAGGGGATGTTGACCACGGCGCACTTGATCGACATGTCCGCGCTGAGTGCGGCGATCTCGTCGACGTTCACGCTGGGGTGGAAGCGGATGCCGCCCTTGCCCGGTCCGCGCGACGTGTCGTGCTGGATCCGCCATCCGTGGTACATCTCGATCTGGCCCGAGTCCATGCGCACGGGCACCGCGACCTCGAGGATTCTCTCCGGAGTGACGATCCGCTTGATCAGCCCCTCGTTGAGGCCGAGAACGTGGCCGGCCTTCTCGATCAGCGAAGTGACATGAATCCACGGATTGAATTCGTGAGGGGATACCTCGTGCGGACGCGTGACCACGTTGTCACCAGCCTTTGATGTACGTGAAAGCAACGTTGCTTCCTCCTACCAGCGTAGGGCAGGTTCGGGGCCAGAAAGCACCAACAGATTGCACCAGGTACTGTGACGGTCGTGCTAGGGGCGAAAGACCATTCATGAAGATATCGACCATGCTCAGCTACTCCGGCGGCTTCAAAGAGGCCGCTCGAAACGTCGTCGAAATGGAGAAGGCCGGCCTCGATCTGGTCTGGGTGGCCGAGGCGTACGGGTTCGACAGTCCGTCGCTGATGGGCTATCTCGCCGCCTTGACCGACAAGGTCGAGATCGGCGCCGCGATCCTGCCGATCTATACCCGCACACCCACCCTGATCGCCATGACGGCCGCGGGGATCGACGCCCTCTCTGACGGGCGCTTCCACCTGGGGCTCGGCGCCTCGGGCCCCCAGGTGATCGAGGGCTTCCACGGGGTCCCCTACACCAACCCGCTGGGGCGCACGCGCGAGATCGTCGAGATCTGCCGTGACGTCTGGAAGCGCGAGGCGCCTCTGGTGCACCAGGGCAAGAACTTCACCCTGCCGCTGCCCCTCGACCAGGGCACGGGCCTCGGCAAGCCGCTCAAGATCATCGCCCACCCCGTGCGCAGCGCGATCCCGGTGTGGATAGCGTCGCTGGGCGAGAAGAACGTCGAATTGACCGCCGAGATCGCCGACGGCTGGATTCCGATCCTCTTCATCCCCGAGAGGGCCAACGACGTCTGGGGCGCCGCGCTTCGCGCGGGCCGGGCCAAGCGCGGATCGGGTCTGGGCGAGATGATGGTCACCGCGGGCGGCCTGCTCGCCATTGGCGAGGGCGCCGACGTCACCGCGCTTCGAGAGCTGCAGCGTTCGATGGTGGCGCTGTACGTGGGGGGGATGGGAGCCAAGGGCAAGAACTTCTACAACGAACTCGCCGTGCGCTATGGCTACGAGAAGGAGGCCGCGCGCATCCAGGACCTCTACCTCGACGGCAAGAAGAGGGAGGCCGAGGCGGCCGTGCCGGCGGAGTTCCTCGAACTGACGACGCTGTGTGGACCGAGGGGCTACGTCGAAGAGCGCATTGCGGCCTTCAGGGCCGCTGGCGTCACGCACCTGCAGGTGCACCCGATACCGCTGGCCGGCCAGAGCGCGGCCTCGCTGGTCGAGACCGTGCAGGGAATGCTCTAGGAGTCCTCGTCCTCGTCGTCGTCTTCGAAGGCGCGCGTCGAGTCGCGCCCGCCCGAAGCCAACCAGGCGTCGAACATCGCGGCGTACGCGCCGCCCGAGCCGAGCAGCTCGCTCGGCGTGCCCATCTCCACGATGCCGCCGCGATCGATGACGACGATCCGGTCGGCGCGCTGGGCGGTCGTGAGCCGGTGCGCGATGAGTATGGCCGAGCGGCCTTCGAGCAGGCGGTCGAGGGCGTGCTCGATGACGGTCTCACTCTGCAGGTCGAGCGAGGACGTGGCCTCGTCCAGGATCAGGACGCGCGGTCGCGCGAGGAACGCCCTCGCGAGCGCGAGGAGCTGACGCTCGCCGGCCGACAGGGTCTGGCCGCGCTCGTGGACGACCGTGTCGATCCCCTCGGGCAGCCGGTCGACGAGGTCGCGAAGGCCGACGACGTCGATGGCCTCCTCGATCTCCTCGCTCGTGGCGTCGACGCGCCCGAAGCTCAGGTTGGTGCGAATCGAACCGGCGAAGAGGAAGGCTTCCTGGGGGACCACGCCGAGCTGCGAGCGCAGCGAGCGCAGCGTCACGGTGCGGATGTCGACGCCGTCGAGCAGCACCCGGCCCGAGGTGGGGTCGTAGAAGCGGTTGGCGAGCTTGGCCATCGTCGACTTGCCCGCACCGGTCGGTCCGACGAAGGCGACCGACTCACCCGGCGCGATCTCGAGGTTGACGTCGTGCAGGACCAGGTGCGAGGGGTCGTAACCGAAGCTGACGTGCTCGAAGGTGATGCGGCCCTCGATGGTGGGCAGGTCGGGCGCGCCCTCGACCTCGTCGACCGTGGGTGGGGTCTCGAGCAGCTCGCGCAGTCGGATGATCGACGACCGGCCCTGCTGGAGCGCGTTGTACTGCTGGACCAGCAGCTGTATCGGCCCGAAGAAGCGGTTCAGGTACAAGAAGAAGGCGACCAGGGCGCCGATGCTCAGCTGGTGGTTCAGCACCATGTGCCCGCCGATCCCGAGCAGGAGGCCCTGGCCAAGGATGCCGATGGCGATCGTGGCCGGCCCGTAGATCGCGTTCACGCGCCCGGTGTAGAGGTTGGCGTCGCGGTAGGCGCCCACCACGTGGCGATGGTTGAGGATATTGCGCCGCTGGCGGTTGTTCGCGGTGACCACGCGGATGCCGTACAGCGACTCCGAGAGGTCCGCGAGCACGTTGGCGATGCGGTCACGGCTCAACAGGTAGCCCCTCTCCGAGGCGACGTGGAACCAGATGGAGAAGGCGAACAGCAGGGGCACAACCAAGAGCACGGTCCACGCGGCGAGGGTGACGTTGGTCGCGAAGAGCACGACCGTGATGACGATCATGGTGAGGCCCTGCATGGCGAACTGGCTGATGCCGTCCTGGATCAACTGCTGGAGGTTCTCGATGTCGCTCGTCATGCGGCTCATCAGGACGCCGGCCTTCTCGTCGGTGAAGAAGTCGAGGCTGAGCCGCTGGAAGTGGGTGAAGACCCGGATCCGCAGATCGTGCATCACGCGTGAGGCGAGCTTGCCGGTCACGTCGACCTGGACCCGCTGCAGCAGCGCGCTCGCCAGCGCCATCACGAGATACAGCAGTCCGCAGCCCCCGACGACGCTCAGCGAGCGGTGGCCCGCCACCATGCCGTTGTTGATGGCGTACTCGGTCAACTTGGGGCCGGCCTGCAGCAGCAGGCTGATGATGATGACGAGCAGCGACCCGCCGGTCACCCAGCGTGGATAGGCGCCGATCAAGTGCGCCAGCGTGAGACGCTGGCGCTCTCTGGCGCTGGGGCGCTGGGAGAACTTGCGCTTCGAGGGCTCGTGCTCGGGCTCTTCGGACAAGATCTTGGTGGCCTCGTCCATCAGTTCGCTGGGGATGCCCCCGAACGGCAGGCCGGTGGCGGTGCCCGAGCCGGCGAACATCGAGCCGCCGCCGCTCCAGCCGCCGCCCCACGCCATCAGCCCTCCTCCGGCGGCGCGCTCTGGGCGAGGACCTGCGCGTACAGGGGGGTGGTGGCGAGGAGTTCCTCGTGGGTGCCACTGGCGACGATCCGCCCCTCGTCGAGCAGCAGCACCCGGCTGGCCAGGGCGATGGTGGAGATGCGGTGCGCGATGACGATCGTGGTGCGCCAGTTCATCAGCCGGTTGAGCGCCTCGTAGATGCCCGCCTCGACGTGGACGTCGATCGCGCTGGTGGCGTCGTCGAGGATGAGGATCGGCGGGTTGACGAGCAGGGTCCGGGCGATGGCGATGCGCTGGCGTTGCCCGCCTGACAGCGTGTAGCCGCGCTCGCCGACGACGGTCTCGTAGCCCTCCGGGAGCCGCTCGATGAACTCGTGGGCGTTGGCGGCCCGAGCCGCCGCCTCGACCTCGTCGAACGTGGCGTCGGGCCTGCCGTAGGCGATGTTGTCGCGGATCGACACCGAGAAGAGGAAGGGCTCGTCGAGCACCACGCCCACGTTCTCGCGCAGCGATGCCATGGTGACGTCGCGCACGTCGTGGCCGTCGATCAGGATCGAGCCCTCCGTGACGTCGTAGAAGCGCGTCACGAGGCGCGCCACGGTTGACTTGCCCGACCCCGTGCGCCCGACGATGGCGACCGACTCGCCCGGCGCGATGTGCGCGTCGAAGTCGTGCAGGATCTCGCCGACGTCCGAGTAGGCGAAGTGCACGTGGTCGAAGTCGATCGAGCCGCGCACGTCCACGAGGTCGAAGGCGCCCGGTCGCTCGACGATCTCGGGGTTTTCGTCGAGGATCTCGAAGATTCGTTCGGCGCTGGCCCTGGCGCGCTGGCCCATCATGACGAGCTGGCCGAGCATCATGAACGGCGCCTGGAGCATCAGGAGGTACGCGTTGAACGCCAGGATCGCGCCGACGCCGAGCTTGCCGTCGATCACCATCCAGCCGCCGAAGAAGAGCACGAGGGCGAGGCCCAGCTGGGGGAGGTTCTGCACCCACGGCGACCACTTGCCACGGATCTGGGCGTCCTTGATGTAGGCCCACGCGACGCGCTCGGCCGCGTCGGCGAGCCGGTTGACCTCGGCCTCCTCCTCGGCGAAGGACTTGACGACGCGAACCCCGTTGATGTTCTCGTCGACGATCGTGGCGACGTCGGCGAGCCGGGCCTGGGTGATCCACGAGATGGGGAACATGACCCGGCGCATCCGGATCCCGACGAAGTACAGGATCGGCATCACGGTCATCGCGATGACGGCGAGCAGCGGGTCGATCGAGAGCATGAACCCGAACGCGAGCACGCCGATGCAGCACTGCACGAGGATCAGCGGCGCGAAGGTGGAGTACATCTGGACGCTGCGGATGTCGCTGTTGGCCCGGCTGATCAGTTGGCCCGACTGGACCCGGTCGTAGAAACTGAATGAGAGCCAGGTGAGGTGCTCGTAGATGAGCGACCGGAGGTCGGCCTCGACGTTGTAGGCGGTCAGGAAGACGTACTGGCGCGAGACGACGCCCGAGACGCCGGCCAGCAGACCGACGATCAGGATGCGTACGACGTCGGTGTGCAGCGCCGTCGAGTGCCTGACGAGGGCGTGGTCGATGGCCCCGTTCAGCATGTTGGGCACCAGGGTCTGGAAGACCAGGCTGACGAACGAGAGGCCGATCGCGAGCAGGAAGGTCACGCGATGCGACGCCATCACGGGAAGGATCCGACGCCACCAGGTCAGGTTCCGGTCGCGAGAGATCCGGACCCGGGGGCCGGGGTACTTCGAGGTCACCCCGCCAAGCGGATTCGACGAGCTCTCGCCACGCTCGCCGGGGACGCGGGTCGAAAGCGGGGAGGTCACGAGGGAATCGTACTGGTCGCCCCTTCGTCGAGACTCGACGTCGGCCCCCGTGGTGCTCACGTCGTCCGAGGCCACGACCTAGTGTGACCTCGTGCCTTCACTGCATGTCATCCACCACCCGATCGTGGCCGACAAGGTCCGTCAACTGCGCGACGTTGAGACGTCGAACGCCGACTTCTTGCGCCTGGCGGGAGAGATCTCGCGCTTCGTGGCCTACGAGGCGTTTCGCGACACCCCCGTGACCGAGACCACGGTCGACACGCCGGTGACCAACGGTGCGCCCGCGGTGCGCATCGACACCGAGTACCTGATCGTCCCGATACTTCGCGCGGGCCTCGGCATGAGCCCCGCCGTCCAGGAGGTCCTGCCCCACCATCGCGTCTGCCTGGTCGGACTTCGTCGCAACGAGTCGACGCTGCTGCCCGACGTCTATCTCGACGGGCTGCCCGAGTCGCTCACCGGCGTGCACGTGGTGCTGTGCGACCCGATGCTCGCCACGGGCGGTTCGCTCGTCTGCGTGCTCGACATGCTGCGTGCGAGAGGCGCGGGCGACGTGACGGTGTTGTGTCTGATCGCGGCCCAACCCGGCGTCGACCATGTCTTCTCGCGCCATCCCGACGTGGCGATCGTCGCGGCGGCGCTCGACGCCGAACTCAACGACGTGGGTTACATCACGCCCGGTCTCGGCGACGCCGGCGACCGTCTGTTCGGACCCCCGGCTCGCTGAACTAGAGCCCGATGTCCTCGTTCCACAGCTCGGGGTGCTCGTGGATGAAGGATCCGAGCAGCTTGGTGCACGCCGGATCGTCGAGGACGACTATCTCCACGCCGAGTTCGGCGAGCCAGTCGTGCCCCCCGTGGAAGTTCTCAGCCTCGCCAATGACGACGGCCCCGATGCTGAACTGGCGCACCAGTCCCGAGCAGTACCAGCACGGCGAGAGCGTCGTCACCATCACGCAGTCGGGGTAGTCGCGGCGACGTCCGCCACGACGGAAGGCGTCGGTCTCGGCGTGCACTGACGCGTCATTCTCCTGGACACGCCGGTTGTGGCCGGCGCTGATCAACGTGCCGTCGCGCAGGAAGAGCGCGGCGCCGATCGGGATGCCACCTTCTTCGAGGCCCGAGACGGCCTCGTCGTAGGCCGTCTGCAGCATCCGTTGAGCGAGGTCGCGATCGAGAGGCGTCTGGGAGGAACTCACCGGCTAAGTATGCTCCAGCACCGTGGGTGCACGCACGTATTCAGTGGAAATCGGGACGCAGCGGGTCGACCTGCCTGTCGTCTCGCTGAGCGACCAGCTGGCACTGGCGCTCTTGATCACCGTCGACATGGGCGTCGAGTTCATGTCGCGCGCGGGGGAGGAACTCGCCGACATCCTGCGTCCCTACGGCGTCGACATCGTCGCCACCGTCGCCACGATGGGCATCCCCCTCGTCGTCGAGGTGACCCGGCACCTCGGACTCGACCAATACGTGATCCTGCACAAGACGCCCAAGATCCACCTGGAAGACGCCGTTGCGGAACCGGTGCGCTCGATCACCACGAACGCCGAGCAGCGCCTCCTCTTCGACCGCGCGCGCATCAAGGATGTGGCGGGCAAGCGCGTGGCCATCGTCGACGACGTCATCTCGACCGGTGCGTCGACCGGCGCCGCGCTGCGCCTGCTGCGGGGGATCGGGGCGAAGGTCGTGGTGATCGGCACGCTCGTGACCGAGGCATCGCTGTGGCGAAGCGCCCTGGGCGATGACGCGCAGATGGTGCGGGCGCTGGGATCGATCCCGGTCTTCAGGCCCGATGGCTCCGGGGGCCTCGTCGAGGACTGGGTCGGTTAGCCCAGCCAACGGACGGGTCGGCGGATCGGCGATCCGTCCGCTCGTCGCGTTCAGCGTGCATCGGGAGCCACGTGCGAAGACCCGGTCGTCGGAAGGAACCGACGACCGGGTCTCGTTGCGACGTGTCGTGGTGGTCGCCCCTACCGCGAGGGCTCGAGCTCCTTCTGGCGCTTGACCTGCGCGGCGACGTGGCCGGTCGCCTTCTCCAGCACGAAGTACAGGACCCCGGCGACGATGATGCCCGTCGGGACCGAGAAGTCGGCACCGCCGTACCAACCGGCCTTGCAGACGCCGTTCACCAGGTTGCCCGCGCAGGCCCCGCCGTAGTGGTTCGAGATCGGTGTCATCCAGTGGAAGGGGAAGTTGATCGGTGGTGGAGCCTTGGAGTAGGCGATCGTCGCGGTCACGAGACCCACGACGAAGGCAATGATGCCGTTCCAGTTGACGCCGCTCGATCCGACGAAGTAGATGCAGTCGCGATCGGTGCGCTGCAGTTCGGCCGCGTTGTAGCGGTAGCGGCGCATGATCCAGTCCACCATGAGGATGGCGAACCACGGCGCGATCCACACGATGATCACGCCGACGAACTCCTTCATGTAGAGCGAGAAGGTGTCCTGGAACTCGGCCCAGATCGTCAGTCCGCAGGCGATGATGCTGTCGAGGACGACGGCCTGGTAGCGCTTGAGTCGCAGGCCCATGGCCTGCAGCGACACCCCCGAGGAGTAGAGGTCGAGGGAGTTGATGCCGAAGAGTTGCACGATGGCGAAGAGCAAGAACAGAACGATGACCCAGCTGGGGATGAAGTGCTGGCCGTGCATCGCCTCGAACGGATTCGCCCCGTTCCACGCGGCGACCTGGGCACTCGAGGAGAGGAAGGTGAAGGTGGCCGCACCCAGGATCATCATGATGATCTCGGGAATCGCCGTGCCGACGAAGATCCAGCCGACGATCGCCTTCTTGCTGGCGTCGCGAGGGACGTAGCGCGTGTAGTCGTTGCCGCACTCGGTCCAGCCGAGCCCTGACAGGGCGATCGTGAATGCCAGACCGGCGGTGTAGAGCTCCCAGCCCCCACCAAAGCCCTTGAAGCTGGACGAGCCGTGCTTGAAGTCGTAGAAAGCGAGCAGGACGAAGATCGCACCGAAGGGGATGATCAACGAGCGCAGCACCTTCACCATCGTGGCGTGGCCGAAGTAGGGGACCACCGCCTGAATGGACGCGGCCAGGACGATGAAGACCACTTTGAGCGGGCTCGACACGGTGATGCCGGCCATCTGGCAGAGCACGATCGCCGCGCCGACGATGAGGATCAGGCCCTCAGTCTCGAATCCCAACTGAGTGATCCAGTTGAAGAAGCTGACGATGCGCGATCCTCGGGTTCCGAACGGGGCGCGGCTGATGGTGAACGCGGTGGTTCCGGTCTCTGGACCCTGCAACGACGCGAGGCCGAGCAGGAAGAACGAGAGGTTGCCGAGCACGATGATGCTGAGCGCGGTGTAGAAGCTGAAACCGAAGCCCATGAGCAGGGCGCCGTAGATGAAGTATTCGACGTTGATGGCCGAACCGGTCCACAAGGCGGCGATGTTGCGCGGGGTGGCCCAGCGCTCGCTCTCGGGGACGTAATCGATGCCTCTCTGTTCGACGTGGAACACCGGGTCGCCCGCTGATCCGTCGTGTAAATCGATGCCTGTTGCCACTCGCGTGGTCCTCCCTAGTAGATGGTGTTCACTTGATTCGACCCCGTGAGGCGCTGGTCGTACGCGCCCAAGTATGTCGGATTCCGCCGGCCGCATAGCGGATTGGAGACCCTTTGGTGAGTGATTCCTCAGGTTCGACATCTGCCGGAGACCAATGAAACACGCGTGTCGAGCGGATGGCTCGAGATTTAGGTCCTTCTTAGCGCCTTCACACGCCCTCCACAACGTCGACTTCCAAGATAGGTGGGTCTCAAATTCACTCGAGTCGAGACGGAAAGAAGATCAGCACATGTACCGCTCCAACAAGAAGATGATCATGAAGCGGGCCGGACTTTCGAC
>JADGOJ010000075.1 GCA_017883045.1 Acidimicrobiales bacterium | reverse complement strand
CCCGAGTCCGGGCTGGGACGTCGCCGACCAGATCGGACACCTGACCTTCTTCGACGGGACCGCCGCGGTCGCGATCACCGACCCCGAGGCCTTCCGCACCAGCGTGGACGAGCTCTTCCGGGGCGCCGCCGCCACGGGGCTCGACGAGTTCACCCTCGGCGACGCCAGGGCCATGACGCCCCGGGAGCTGTTGGACGCCTGGCGCTCGAACCGCGGCGCACTCGCGACCGCGGCGCAGTCCCTTCGCGACGACGACCGTGTCGAGTGGTACGGGCCGTCGATGGGAGCGAAGTCCTTTCTCACCGCCCGGCTGATGGAGACGTGGGCGCACGGCACCGACGTCGCCGACGCACTCGGCACCAAGCTGCCCGCGACCGACCGGCTCCGTCACATCGCCCAACTCGGCTTCATCACCCGCAACTGGTCCTACACCGTGCGCGGTGAACGGCCGCCGGACGGCACCGTTCGACTCGAGGTCACGAGTCCGACGGGGGGACTGTGGACGTGGGGTGTCGAGGACGCCCAAGACACCGTGCGGGGACCGGCCGAGGACTTCTGCCTCGTCGTGACCCAGCGCCGCCATCTCGAGGACACGGCGCTCGTGGCGGGTGAGCTGGGGCGCCACTGGCTCCTTCGCGCCCAAGTCTTCGCCGGTGGGCCGAGCGAAGGGCCACGACCAAGGAGTGACAATGGGACTCGTCGAGACTGACCTCGCCAACGGCGTGATGACGATCACGCTCAGCGACGAGGAGCGGCGAAACGCCCTGAGCCGCCAACTGCTCATCGAGCTTGTGGACGCCATCGACGTGGCCGATCGAGACCCCGAAATCCGCGTCGCCGTGCTGACGAACAAGGGCCACGTCTTTTGCGCCGGGGCCAATCTCGCCGAGCGCACTTCGGCCCCCTCAAGCGATGCCCGAACCGTCGAGATCAGCGAAGTGTTCCAGCGGATCCGCCACTCCCCCAAGCCGTTCGTCGGTCGCCTCGCCGGGCACTGCGTGGCCGGCGGGGTTGGCTTGGCCGCGGTGATGGACATCTCGGTCGCCATTGAGACGGCGATGTTCGGCTTCACCGAGGTGCGTGTCGGCGTCGCCCCCGCGATGATCTCGGTCGTCTGTCTGCCGAAGATGCGTCTCGCCGACGCCCAGGCGGCTTTCCTCCGCGGCAACCGATTCGGCGCCACCGAGGCCGCCCGAATGGGGCTGATCAACGAAGTGGTGGCCGCCGAGGATCTTGACCGAGAGGTGACGTCAATCATCAACGACCTGCTCGCCGGCGAGCCCAAGGCCATCGCCGCCGCGAAGCAGTTGACGGTCGTGGTGCCCTCGATGCCGGTGGACGACGCCTTCGCGTGGACGACCGGGGTCTCCACGGGCCTTTTCTCAAGCGACGAGGCGAAGGAAGGGATGACCGCGTTCCTGGAGAAGCGCCCGGCCGCGTGGGTCCGGCGCATCCCATCCGACTGAGCCCGGACTCGTTCGGCGGGGCCTCAACCGGCCCCGTCTGCATCAGTCGAGGATCCTCGCGAGCACGCCGGCGCTGATGGATCCCTCGCGCACCAGCTGCCACGGTGCGCTCGACAGGTCCACGACCGTGGATACCTCGCCAGAGCGCTCTCCGTCGTCGACGACCCCACCGAACCCGTCGCAATCGCCCAGGACGTCCAACACCTCGATGGCGGTGCAGCAAGGGGGCTCACCGTGCGCGTTCGCGCTCGACACCGCGAGGGGGCCGCTCTGCTCAATGATCGTTCGCAGCAGGTAGTCGTCGGGGATGCGAAAGCCCGCGGTGTCAGTGGTGCTGCCGACGCGAAGAGCGAGTTCGTGCGGAACATGGACGATCACGGTGAGCGGCCCCGGCCAGAAGGCGTCGGTCAGGCGTTGCGCCGTCGCGGGCCAGGTGACCCCGAGTCGCGAGATCTGCCGACGCGAATCGACGAGCACGGGCAGCGGCGAGGAACTCGGACGCCGCTTCATGGCGAAGAGCTTCGCGATCGCTTCGGGGTGGTCCAGTGACGCCGCGACGCCGTACACGGTGTCGGTAGGCAGCGCCACGACACCGCCGGCGGCGAGCACTTCGACCGCCCTCTTCACGTCGAGGAGATCGCGCATCAGCGTCGCGCCACGAGGATGCGCGCACGGCCCGCCATGTCGTCGAGGTCAACTACAACGTCGAACCCGGCGGCGTCGGCCGCCCGCATCACCGCCTCACGCTGCATATCGCCATGCTCACATATCAAGACACCGTCCTCGGTGAGCCAGCGGCCCGCTTCGGCGATGATCACCTCGAGGTCGGAGAATCCGATCGCCGCCTGCGTGTCCTCGGCCACGAGTGCCCCCCGCGGCTCATGGCGCAGCACCGGATCAAGCGAGGCGAGCTCGTCCGCGCCGACGTAGGGCGGGTTGGAGACGATCAGGTCGATGTGGCCGCGAAGCGATCCGTCCAGCGAATCGAACCACGACGACTGCACGAACGACACCGCGTGCAACTGGTGCTTCAGGGCGTTGCGCTTGGCGACGGCGAGCGCGTCCAACGACTCGTCAACGGCGACCAGGGTCGCCCTGATGCCCCGCTCGCGAAGCTCTTGGAGCAAGGCAAGCCCGATGGCGCCGGACCCGCACCCCAGGTCCACAATCGACGGCGCGGCGACGCCGCTCTTGGCCAGCTCGACCAGCGCCACGCCGACCAGCTCTTCGGTTTCGGGACGCGGGATCAGCACGCGCGCGTCGAGGTCGAGGTCGAGTGAGCGAAAGGGCCAGTGCCCGATGATGTACTGGAGAGGCTCGCCGTCGAGGCGGCGCTGGGCGGCGCGTCGCAGCGCTCCGATGGCCTCGTGGTCGCCGCCGGGCATGAACTCCTCGACCAGCCAACGCGCTTCGCGTCGGCTGAGGCCGGCTGCAATGAGCTCGGTCACCAGCAACGGGTTAACGTCCGTCACTCTCGGCCAGTTGGCGCGCGCGCTTCTCGGCGAGGAGCGCGTCGACGTAGGGATCGAGGTTGCCCGCGAGCACCGAGTCGAGCGTGTAGCTCGTCAGATTGATGCGGTGGTCGGTGACCCGGTTCTCCTTGAAGTTGTAGGTCCGGATCTTCTCGCTGCGCCCGCCGCTTCCCAGCTGGGAACGCTTCAGGTCGCTCTGCTCGTTCGCCTGGGCGTCCTGGGCGGCCTTCAAGAGGCGGGACCGAAGGACGATCAACGCCTTGGCACGGTTCTGGATCTGGCTCTTCTCGTCCTGCATCGCGACCACGATGCCGGTCGGCAGGTGCGTGATTCGCACGGCCGAGTCGGTGGTGTTGACGCTCTGCCCCCCGGGACCCGACGAGCGGTAGACGTCGATCTTCAGATCGCTCGGATTGATGTCGACGTCGACCTCTTCGGCCTCGGGCAGCACCGACACCGTCGCCGAGGACGTGTGCACGCGGCCCTTGGCCTCGGTGACCGGCACGCGCTGGACCCGGTGGACGCCGGCCTCGTGTTCGAGCCGGGCCCATGCGTCATCGCCCTTGATCAGGTAGATGGCCTCGTCGAGGCCGCCCTGCTCGGACTCGCGCTCTTCGATGACCTCGAGCTTCCAGCCGCGAAGGGCGGCGTAGCGTCGGTACATCTCGGCGAGGTCGCCCGCGAACAGGTTGGCCTCCTCGCCGCCTTCGGCGCCGCGGACCTCGAGGATCACGTTGCGGCCCTCGTTGGGGTCGCGCGGCAGCAACAGAGTTTCGAGGGTCATCTCGAGCTCGGGGATCTTGGCCTCGGCGGAGTTCATCTCGTCGCGCCAGAGCTCGCGGTCGTCGCCGCTCGTCTCGTTGAACGCCTCCTTGGCGGTGTCGAGGTCCGACTGGGCGGCCTTCAACTCGTTCCAGGCGTTGTTGATCTCGGCGAGTTCCTTGTGTCGTCGCGACAAGTCGCGCAGCCGTGTCAGGTCGCTCGCGACGTCGGGTTCCGACAACGCCGCTTCAACGGCGCGCAACTCGTCCTGAAGGGCGTTCAGCGTCTCGTCAATGGAGCGCACGAAAGGTGGTGGGCGCTCGAGGGCTTACGCCTTCGGAGCGCGCGCCTTGGTCTTCTGCGCGTAGCGGCGCTGGAAGCGCTCGACTCGGCCACCCGTGTCGACGAGCTTCTGCTTGCCGGTGAAGAAGGGGTGGCACTCGTTGCACAGCTCCACGGTCATGGCTGACTTGGTCGACTGAGTGGTGAACGTGTTGCCACACGAGCATTTGACGGTCGCTTCGCCGTACTGGGGGTGAATATCTGACTTCATGAGTGCTCCTTGTAGCGAATAGAGAGTTTACAGGAAAATCAACTGGTTGACGCGGGGCCCTTGGCGATCTCGGCCAGGAACTCGTCGTTCGAACGGGTGGACTTGAGTTTGTCGATCAGCAGCTCGAGTCCCGCGGCCTCGCGGCCCTCGGAGGCCAAGCCGTTCAGGACCCGGCGCAGCTTCCAGACCTGGGGCAGGGCCTCGCGGCTGAAGAGCAGCTCCTCGTGTCGGGTCGACGACGCGTTGACGTCAATGGCCGGGTAGATGCGCCGCTCGGACAGACGTCGGTCGAGCTTGAGCTCCATGTTGCCGGTGCCCTTGAACTCCTCGAAGATGACCTCGTCCATCTTCGAACCGGTCTCCACGAGCGCCGAGGCGATGATGGTGAGCGAGCCACCTTCTTCGATGTTGCGCGCCGCTCCGAAGAACTTCTTCGGCGGGTAGAGCGCGCCAGAGTCGACACCACCTGACATGATGCGGCCGGTCGCGGGGGCGGCCAAGTTATAGGCACGTGCCAGACGGGTGATGCCGTCGAGGATGATCACGACGTCTCGGCCCTGCTCGACGAGGCGCTTGGCGCGCTCGATGCAGAGTTCGGCGACGTGCGTGTGCTCCTCGGCCGGACGGTCGAATGTCGAGGCGATGACCTCGCCGCGGACGCTGCGACGCATGTCGGTGACCTCTTCGGGACGCTCATCGACCAGCAGCACCATCAGGTGGACTTCGGGGTTGTTCGACTCGATCGACTGGGCGATCTGCTTCATGACCGTGGTCTTGCCGGCCTTGGGCGGCGAGACGATGAGTCCGCGCTGGCCCTTGCCAATCGGCGACAGAAGGTCCACGATGCGAGGCGTCAGGTCGGCCTTGCCCTCGTTGGTCTCCAGGTTCAGCTTCTCGTCGGGGAACAGCGGGGTCAGGTCCTCGAACCGGGGGCGAAGTCGCGCGACCTCGGGGTCGATGCCCGCGACGGTGTCCACCCGCAGCAGCGCGGGGTACTTCTCATTGGACGCGGCCGGACGGAAGCCACCGACGATGGCGTCACCCTTGCGCAGGTGGTAGCGGCGAACTTGGTTGATCGAGACGTAGACGTCGTTGGGCGACGGGTGGTAGCCCTTCGTGCGCAAGAAGCCGTAGCCGTCGTCACGCAGGTCCAAGAGGCCCTCGATCTCGATGAGCTCGCCCGCGTAGGGCTGGTCGGCGTTGGGCATCGCCTCACCGCCGAAGCGCTCGCGGCCGCTGCGGTTGCGTCGGTTGCGTCGGTTGCGTCCACTGGCGTCGTTGCCGAAGTCCCGGGGCTGGCGGTCCTCACGGGGCTGGCGGTCCTGACGGGGCTGGCCGCCCTGGCGCGGATTCGGCTGAGGACGATCGCCCGCCGCACTGACCGAGGCAGCCGGGGCCGGCTCGGCGCTCGACGGATCGGAGCCGTTGTTCGAAGCAGGCCGGTCGATCTTCGCGTCGGCGACGAATTCACCGAGCAATTCTTCCAAGTCGTCACTCGGGGTCGCAACGGTCCGACGCGAGCGCACGGCCCTCGAGGCGGCCGTCGAGGGCTCGGTCTGGGGCTGGGGGGCGGGGTCGCCCATGATGGCCTCGATCAGTGACGCCTTGGAGGCGCGCGCCGAAACGTCGACGCCCTTCACCTTCGCGATGGTTTGAAGGTCTTCGCGGGTCTTCGATTCGAGATCCGACCGGTCTGGGGAGGGCTTTACAGCCATTGTGGTTCCTTTCTCGCCGCTCGCAGAGGTTCAGCAGAACGGAGAAGAAAAACGAGAAATGCCGTCTGGGAAGATTTCCTCACGTCGGCAAAAGGCCGGACGCGGACGACATCTAGAAGTGTAGCCGACTACTCGGCCAATGCAAACCTTTACGAGAGTTTCGCTAGGAGCGCCTTCAAGGTGGCGTCGACGACGTCGGGGGTGGCGCTGGTGTCAACAGCCGTGTCAGGGTCCTTCAGGCCGTTGCCGGTGAGCACGCAGACCACGGTCGAGCCCTCAGGCACGCCGAATTTCAACAGGCCCGCGACCGACGCGGCCGACGCCGGCTCGCAGAAGATGGACTCGTAGCGCGCCACGTAGCGGTAGGCGTCGAGGATCTCGTCATCGGTCACGGCGCGGATGTCGCCGAGCGATTCGTGGATGACTTCGAGCGCCGGGACCCAACTCGCGGGATTGCCGATGCGGATCGCCGTGGCGATGGTCTCGGGGTTCGCCACCGGGTGTCCGAGCACGATGGGAGCGGCTCCGGCGGCCTGGAAGCCCCACATCTTGGGCAGCGTCGTGCACCGCCCCGCGTCGTGGTACTGGGTGAAGCCGCGCCAGTAGGCGGTGATGTTGCCGGCGTTGCCCACGGGGATCGAGAGGATGTCCGGAGCCTTGCCGAGCACGTCGACGATCTCGAACGCGCCCGTCTTCTGCCCCTCGATCCGGTCGGGGTTGATCGAGTTGACGATCGTGATGGGCAGGTGTTGGGTGATCTCGCGCGCGAGGTTGAGGGCCTGATCGAAGTTGCCCCGGATCTGCAGGACCTGGGCGCCGTAGACGATGGCCTGGGCCAGCTTGCCCAGCGCGATCTTGCCCTCGGGGACGAGCACCACACAGTCCATCCCGGCCTTGCCCGCGTACGCCGCGGCCGCGGCGGAGGTGTTGCCGGTGGATCCGCAGATCACCGTCTTGGCCCCGTTGGCCTTGGCCTTGGTGATCGCCATGGTCATGCCGCGATCCTTGAATGAACCCGAGGGGTTCAGTCCTTCGTACTTCAACCAGACGTCGGCCCCGAGCCGCTCGGAGAGGCGATCGGCGTGGATCAGCGGCGTGTTGCCCTCCTGGAGCGTAATGATCTCGTCGATGCCACTGAGGTCGAACCAGGCGGCGTACTCGCGGAGTAGTCCGTTCCAACCGGTCACTCGCCACCCCCGTCGATCACTCGGATGCACGCGCCGATGGAGTCCACTGAATCGAGCTTCGCAAGGTCCCCCACGGTCGCCTCAACGTCGCTCGTCTTGGCGAGGTGGGTCAGGAACGAGAGTCGGGCCTCGTCGGCGACACCGGACTGCTCCATCGACTGGATCGACACACCGTGCGAGCCGAAGACCCCCGCCACCGAGGCGAGGACTCCGGGTTGGTCGAGCACGTCGATGCTGAGGTAGAAGGCGCTTGAGAGGTCCCCCGCGGGCACGCTGTGCAGCGTCGTGTCGACGCTGAAGGGGACGTCGTGACGGCCGCTGACCCGGTTGCGGGCTGCGTCGAGCACGTCACCGAGCACCGCCGTCGCCGTCGGCACACCACCGGCGCCCTGACCCAGCCACATCAGCGGACCGCTCTTCGCCCCTTCGACGAACACCGCGTTCATCGCGCCGTGCACCGAGGCGAGCGGATGGTCCTCGGGGATCATGGCGGGGTGGACCCGTCGCGAGATGCCCGACTCGCCGACCCGCTCGGCGACGCCAAGCAGCTTGATCACGTAGCCCGCTCGGCGGGCGAACTCGACGTCGATCGAACGCACTCGGGTGATTCCCTCGCGCGAGATCTCCTCACCGCGCAACTCGGTGCCGAAAGCCAGCGAGGAGAGGATCTGCACCTTGGCCGCCGCGTCGTAGGCCTCCACGTCGGCGCTGGGATCGGCCTCGGCGTAGCCGAGGGCCTGCGCCTCGGCGAGCGCGTCGCCGTAATCGCTCGCGTCGCTCGTCATCTTGGAGAGGATGTAGTTGGTCGTGCCGTTCACGATGCCCATGACCCGGTTGATGCGCTCGCCGGCTAGCGATGAGCGAAGGGCGCGCAGGATCGGAATGCCCCCGCCGACGGCGGCCTCGTAGAAGAGGTCGGCTCCGTGGTCGTGGGCCAGTTGGGCGAGCGCCGTGCCACACTCGGCCATCAGCGCCTTGTTCGCGGTGACGACCGACACGCCCCGGCGAAGGGCCGTCTCGATATAGCAGCGTGCCGGCTCGATGCCGCCGGCGAGTTCGACCAGGATGTCGAGGTCGTCGCGGGCCGCGAGCGCAGCGGCGTCGGTGATCAGAAGGTCGGCGGGAATGCCCGAACGAAGCTTCGAACCGTCGCGCACCGCGACGCCGACGAGTTCGAGGGGGCCGGTCGCCGCGTCCAAGAGTGCGGCGTGACGGGTCGGATCAAGCAGCAGTTCAACGAGGGAACTGCCCACGAAGCCAGCCCCAATGATCCCGACTCGAATGACCGGCGTGTTCACCGTACAAGGCTAACCGACATCACCACCGGTGCAGTCCTCAGACTTCGAGGCGTGCCAGGTCGTCGAAGGTCTCGCGCCGCAGGACCTCTCGAGCGCGTCCGTCGGCGACGAAGACGACCGCCGGGCGGGTGGCGCGGTTGTAGTTCGACGCCATGGAGTAGCCGTAGGCGCCGGTCACGGGGGTGGCGATGATGCTGTCGACACCGGTCGTGGACGGCAGACACGCTTCGTCGATCAAGACGTCGCCACTCTCGCAGTGCTTGCCCACGAGGCGCACTCGCTGCGGCCGCGCAGCGAGCGGATTGGTGATGTCGAACGCCTCATAGCCCGATCCGTAGAGGACGGGTCGCGGGTTGTCGCTCATCCCGCCGTCCACGGCCATGTACGTGCGCTGGGTCACGGGTTTCACGGCGCCGACGCGGTACAGCGTGAGCCCGGCCCGGGCGACGATTGCACGGCCCGGCTCGGCCATCAGGCGTACCCCGGGGTCGAGACCGGCGTCACGCGCGGCCGCGCGGATCGCGTTGCCCCAATCGGTAATCGTGGGAGCTGATTCACCCTCCACGTAAGCGACCCCGAGCCCACCTCCGACGCAAAGTTCGTCAAAGTCGTCGTCGCGCGTGAAATTCGCCAGGATCGTGAGCGTCTCTTTGAAGCCGGCGACGTCGAAGATCTGCGATCCGATGTGCGCGTGAACGCCTCGTAGTGAGAGGCCCGGAATCTCCACGAGGGTCGAAATGGCGCGACGGGCTTCGCCCGTCGCCACGGAGAAGCCGAACTTGGTGTCTTCTTGCCCGGTGCGGACGAATTCGTGGGTGTGCGCCTCCACCCCCGGGGTGACCCTCACGAGGCAGTCAAGTGGCGAATCGGGATTGACGAGCGCACGGAGGCGCTCGACCTCGTCGAAGTTGTCGACCACGACCCGGTGCACGCCCACGGCAATTGCCCGCTCGAGTTCGTCGTGGGCCTTGTTGTTGCCGTGCATGATGACCCGACTCGCGGGAACACCCGATCGAAGCACGATGTCGAGCTCGCCGCCGGTGGCCACGTCGATGCAAAGGCCCTCTTCGAACGCGAGGCGCGCCATCGCCCCGCAGAGGAACGCTTTCGAGGCGAAGGCGACGCCATCATCGAAGACGCTCGCCGCCTCTCGACACCTCGAGCGAAGCGTGGCCTCGTCATAGACGAACAGCGGCGTTCCATAGGTCGCGGCCAAGTCGCGCAGTGACACGCCGCCAACGAGGACGTCACCCGTGGTCAACGTCGCGGTGTCTGGAAGTAGAGAAGCGAGGATTGGTTCGGCGCCCATGCACAAACCTTAGAAGTTGTCGCGCCTCAAACGCAGAAGAAGGTTGAAGGGCCTTCCGGTAGGATGACCGTATTGCCCCCGTAGCTCAGCGGATAGAGCATTGGCCTCCGAAGCCATGTGCGCAGGTTCGACTCCTGTCGGGGGCACCCCTGTCGGGGCACCCTTTCACGGTGCCCGTTGCACGAAATCAGTGGCTCACGCTGCCCGTCCGGCGGCGGCCGAAAGGCCCGTAATCCCAACGGATTTTGGGGGTGCAGGTCGGAATCCCGTCGTAACTGAGAGAAAGGTGGGATGTGACCTGGACGCTTTGCGAACAATTGCACTAGGTTTTCATTCTCTTCGGCAATCGGAGGTCCTCGAACATGAAGAACCCCACTCGCTACAAGGGATTCGCACGGCTGATCGTTGCCATGGCAATCGTTCCGGCTCTGATGATCATGAGTCCTCCTGCAATTGCCGGCGCGATCGCCACGCACACCGTCACCTTCAACCCCAACGGGGGCACCGGCTCGATGAGCCCCGAGGCCGCCAAACACCCGACCGCGCTCAGCGCCAACACCTTCACGAGGGCGGGCTACACCTTCGCCAGCTGGAACACCGCGGCCAACGGCTCGGGCACCCCCTACGCCGACGGCGCGACCTACCCCTTCAGCGCGAGCGCCACCCTCTACGCCCAGTGGAGCGCGATCGCCACGCACACCGTCACCTTCAACCCCAACGGGGGCACCGGCTCGATGAGCCCCGAGGTGAGCAGCGT
>JADGOJ010000074.1 GCA_017883045.1 Acidimicrobiales bacterium | reverse complement strand
GCTCTTCGCCGGCGGATGGATCTGCGCCGGTTGGCCGGCCGAGTACGGCGGCAAGGGCCTCACCCTGCTCCAGCAGGTGGTCTTGAACGAGGAGTTCGCCAAGGCCGGGGCGCCGATGCGCGCCGACTTCTTCGGCGACACGCTGGTCGGCCCGACGATCCTCCAGTGGGGCACCGAGGAGCAGAAGAAGGAGTTCATCCCCGGGATCTTGCAGGGCAAGATCGCCTGGTGCCAGGGATTCTCCGAGCCCGACTCGGGTTCGGACCTCGCGAGCCTGAAGACGAGTGCCGTGCTCGACGGCGACGAGTGGGTTATCAACGGCCAGAAGGTCTGGACCTCGCAGGCCCAGCACGCGGACTACGTCTTCTTGATGGTTCGCACCGACCCCCACGCCCCCCAGCACGCCGGCATCAGCTACCTGCTCGTGCCCATGCACCAAGAGGGCGTCGAGGTCCGACCCATCATCCAGGTCGACGGGTCGGGCGACTTCAACGAGGTCTTCTTCACCAACGCGCGCTGCCCCAAGGGCAACGCCGTCGGCGGGGTGAACAACGGCTGGAAGGTCGCCATGACCACGCTCGGCTTCGAACGCGGGTCGTCGTCGACGACCGGCTACCGGCGATTCTTGAAGGAGTGGGAGCAGATCGTCAAGGAGGCCAAGCGCCTGCACAAGAACGAGGACCGACTCGTGCGAAACGACCTCGTCAAGGCCTGGGAGAAGTGCAAGATCATGGAGATCAACGGCTACCGGACACTCACCGACTCGCTGAACGGCACCCACAACACCGCGATGCTGGGCGCGTGCAACAAGATGTTCTGGTCCGAAGCCCACCGGGCCGCCATGGAGCTCGCCATCGACGTGCTCGGCATGGAGGGCCAGATCCTCTCCGGCAACGCCGGCGCCGACGCCGCCGAGTCCGGCCCGCGCCGCGGTCGCGCCGACTACCCGGTCTCGGAACTCCAGGGCTCGTTCTTCTTCTCCCGCTCCGAGACCATCTGGGGCGGAACCGCCGAGATCCAGCGCAACATCATCGGCGAGCGGGCGCTGGGCCTGCCCAAAGAGCCAAAGGCGAAGTCCGTCTAGGCCTCCGCCAGCGCCGGCGCGCGCGCGCCGCGGCGCAGCCGCTGCACGAGCATCAACCCGGTCGCCAGGGTCAGCGACGAGCCCACCATCAGCCCGACGCGCGGATTGCTCCACCCGATGATCAACCCGATCAGCGGGGCGCCAATCGGCGTGGTGCCGAGGAACGCCGTGCCGTGCAGGCTCATCACCCGTCCACGCATGTGGTCGCTCGAGTTCAACTGCAGCGTGGCGTTCGCGGTCGAGATGAAGGCAGTCGAGAACGCCCCGAGCGGGATCATCACCACTTCGGCCCACGTGATGGTCGGGGCCAGTGCCCCCAGAGTCATGAAGAGGCCGAAGCCCAGGGCGAGGGTGGCGAGCAGCTTGGGCGTGGGGCGCGACCGGTGCGCGACGTACAGTCCTCCGATGATCGCGCCGATGCCCATCGCCCCCATCAACAGGGCGTACTGGGCGGCGGTCTTCTCGTGGAACGTCGTGCGCGCGAGCAGTGGCAACGTCACGGTGAAGTTGAACGCGAACGTGCCCACAACGGCGACCGACAAGATCACGTCACGCAGCGCCGGCGTATCCCAGACGTACTTGAGACCGAGGCGCAACTGACCCCGCTGGCGCCGCACGATGTTCATGGGCAGGAACTCGTCGCTGTTCATCATCGCCAGGGCGAGCAGCACCGCGAGGTACGAGGCCGAATTCACGTAGAAACAGCCGGCCGTGCCGATCAGCGCGATGAACGCCGCGGCGATGCCCGGCCCGATCACGCGGCCCGAGTTCATCAAGACGGCGTTCAGGCTCACGGCGTTGGCGATGAGGTCCCTTCCCACCATCTCCTGGACGAAGGCCTGGCGCGCAGGGACGTCGAAGAGGTTCACGAGTCCTAGCCCGAAGGCGATGACGTAGACCGTCATCGGCGTCACGTGGTGGGTGGTGATCAGCACTCCGAGCAACAACGCGAGCAGCCCGGCGCTCAACTGGGTGAGGTAGAGGATGCGCCGCTTCTCGTAACGGTCCGCGATCAGACCGCCGTAGGAGCCTGCGAGCAGCATCGGCAGATACTGCAGGGCGACAGCCACACCGAGGGCGACCGACGAACCCGTGAGTTGCAGCACCAGCCACGCCTGAGCGACCGACTGCATCCAGGTTCCCGACAGCGAGATCAGCTGACCGACGAAGTAGAGACGGAAGTTGCGGACCTTCAAGGCGGCGAAGGTGCGCGCCGAGATCTGCAGCGCGGCGCTCACTCTTCCTCCAACAGCGCCTCGAGGAACGCCACGAGCTGTTCGGCCCGGAGCCGGTCAGGCGTCGAGAGCGATAGCAGCTTGCGTTCCAGGAACTCAGTCTTGCGCTGACGGATCCGTTCGAGCTCCTTGCGGCCCGCCGCGGCGATCTGCACCCTCGTGCACCGCCGGTCGTCAGGGTCCGCGGCGCACTTGATGAGCCCGGAGCGCTCCATGTTGCGAACCAGTTTGGTGACCGACGGCGGCTGAATCTGCTCGGCCGCCGCGAGGTCGCCCAACGAAGGGTTGTGGAGCTTCTCCACCGACGCCAGCATGGAGGCCTGCGCCGGCGACACCCCGCCCAAGGCGGAGTAGCGCAGTCGGCGGTTCATCCGAGTGATCGCCCTTCGCAGTCGGGCAGCGGTCTCAGTCGTCGTAGAAGTTTCCATTAGTTCACCTAACTAAATAATACTGGATACCTCGCACGGCGTGCCCGCCGACTGAACCGGTCGCTACAACTGGCGGTAGCGCGGCACGTAGCCGCCCGAACCCATGGACATCGAGTCCTCGGGGTCCATCGACTCGTCGACGCCGCCGATGACCTCGGTGACCCAAGGGAGCCGGTCCTTCAGGATCCTCGTGACGCCGCCCTGGAGGGTGTCCGAGGAGATCGCGCAACTCGAGCACGCCCCCTGGAGTTGCACCTCGACGACGCCGGAATCGACGTCGGCGCGCAACAGCACCAGGTCCCCGCCGTCGGCCTGGACCGAGGGACGCATCAGTTCCATCAGGGCGTTCAGCGCCTTCAAGCGGCTCGCTCGCTCCTGGTCGGTCAGCTCTTCCATCACACCAGTCTGCCGTGGATCGGCCGTGGCGTGACCGAAATCCATTATTCACTACGATAAATCAGATGAAGGCAGACATGCACTGGAACGTTGACGACATCGACCTGTCGGACCTCGAGTTCTGGCGACGACCCTGGCCTGAACGCGAAGCGGCGTTCGTCGCACTTCGCGCCGAGCGGCCGATCGCCCACTTCGAAGACCCGGTCATCGAGGGCAAGGAACTCGTGTTCAGCCGCGGTTCGGGATACTACGCCCTCACCCGGCACCGCGACGTCGCCGAGGCCTCGCGCCACCCCGAGATCTTCCTCTCGGGGCCCGGGGCGGTCTCCCAGTTCGACCTCCCGCCCGAGATGGTGGAGTACTTCTCGGGCATGATCTCCACGGACAACCCCAAGCATGCGAGGCTCCGTCGGATCGTGTCGAACGCCTTCAACCCTCGAAACGTGAAAGCCGTGGAGGACTCCATCGAGCGCGTCGCCGACGAGACAGTGACCCGCGCCCTGACCAGCGGCTCGGGTGACTTCGTCAGCGACGTCGCCGCCCCGTTCCCCCTCGAGATCATCTGCTCGATGATGGGCGTGCCACCGAGCGACTATGCCACTGTCCTGCACTGCTCGAACGTGATCCTCGCCGGGGGCGACCCCGAGGTGATCGGTGAGGGCACCGACCTGATCGTGGCCGTGCTCGAAGCGGGAGCGACCCTCACCGGCATCATGGAAGAACTCGGCAAGTACCGCCGCGACAATCCCATCGACGATATCACCAGCGCCCTCGTGAACGCGGAGATCGAGTCAGAGAAGCTCACCCAGCAAGAGCTCGCGTCGTTCTTCGTGCTGCTCGTCACCGCGGGCAACGAGACGACCCGCACCGCGATCGCTAACAGCCTGCACGCGCTCACCGAGCACGCGGACCAGAAGGCGCGCCTCATCGATGACTACGAAGGTCTCGCCAAGACCGCGACCGACGAGATCGTCCGGTGGGCCTCGCCGGTGATCTGGATGCGTCGCACGCTCTCGCGCGACCACACGCTGTCCGGCGTGGACCTCAAGGCCGGCGACAAGGTCCTGTTGTTCTACAACTCGGCCAACCGCGACGAGGAGGTCTTCGCCGACCCCTACGTCTTCGACGTGGGCCGCAACCCCAACGACCACTACGGCTTCGGCGCGCCGGGACCGCACTTCTGTCTCGGCGCGCACCTCGCCCGACGAGAGATCACCGTGATGTGGCGCGAGCTGCTGACGAGGACTCCCGGCATCCACTCCACCGGCGCCCCGTCGCAACTGGCGACGAGCTTCGTCAACGGGATCAAACACCTCGCCTACAGCTTCTAGGACTTCAGCGCCGCCACCGACTCGTCGAAGGACCTCAACGCCCGCGGGCCCCAGACGGTGCCGGGCCCGCCGTTCATCATGATCGCGACCCCAATCGCCTCGGCCAGTTGCTGGCGCGTGACGCCCTCGCGGGCGGCGCCCCTCGTGTGCGACACGATGCAGCCGTCGCACTCCCGCGTGATCGCGATGACGGTCGCGAGCAGCTCTTTGGTCGCGGCCGACAACTCGCCCTCGGCCATCGACGCGCGCGACATCTCGGCGTAGCCCTTCATCACCTCGGGTATGAGACCCCGCAGGTCGAGCGCCGGCTGGCGGAGCTCTGCGCGAACTTCATCCATGCTCTCCATAGACACCTCCGAACCCGAGCGTAGTGACCGAGCAACATCGCTCGCACCTCGACGTCGCCCGGCGCCTTCGTAGGATGGGGTCATGAGCGTGATCGACGAACTCCTCGCCCACAACCGCGACTACGTCGCGCGACACGGTCACCGTGAGCTGCCAACGGCGCCCCAACTCCGCCTGGCGGTGCTGACGTGCATGGACTCGCGCCTCGACCTGTTCGGCGCACTCGGCCTCGACCTCGGAGAGGCGCACCTCATCCGAAACGCAGGAGGGATCGCCTCCGACGACGCGGTCCGGTCCCTGCTCCTGAGCCAACGCCTCCTCGGCACCAGTTCGGTCATGGTGATCCACCACACGCGCTGCGGCCTCGAGACCTTCGACGAGGAGAGCCTGCAGCGAGAGCTCGAATCGACCCTTGGCCAAAGACCGCCGTTTCGACTCGGGGCCTACGATAACGTCGACGACGACGTCCGTGCGACCGTAGCCACGCTCCTCGCCAGCCCCTTCGTCGGGGGCACCGAGGTCCGCGGCTTCGTCTTCGATGTCGACGTCGGCGACCTACGTGAGGTGCTCGGCCACTAGAGGCTTCTTGAAGCCCTGGCTGTTCTGCTCGTAGCCGTTCGCAACGTAGAAGCGGTGCGCGTCGACGCGCACGTTGCGACTCGTGAGCTGGATCCGATAGCACCCTCGGTCCCTCGCCAGGTCCTCGGCGGCCGCCAGCAGCGCCGCGCCGACGCCTCGGCTGCGCATGTCGTCGCGCACGTGCACGCTCTCGATCTCGCAGCACCAGCCGCCGGTGTGCTGAAAGTGGGGAAAGACCATCACCTGGCAGACCCCGACGACCTCGCCGTCGCGTACGGCCACCAGCACGTCGCCGCGACGCGCCCTGGTCTCTTCGACCGCGGACCAGTAGGCGTCGACCTCGTCGACGTGCTCGTCCCCGGGGCTCAGCGAACCACCCTGCAACAGCGTCGCCGCGTCGCGGACGTCACCGTAGGCGATGGAACCGATCAGCAGCGCCACGTCACCCTCGCGGGTCGATGGGCGTGATCACTCCAACCGCCTTCTCCACTACCTCCGCGGCGTCGAGGCAGAGGTCGTCGCGGTACATGTCGCCGATGATCTGGGCCCCGGTCGGCAGTCCGTTGGCCACGCCCGTCGGTACGCACGCGGCGGGCAGCCCGAGCAGGTTGGCGGGCAGCACGAAGCGGAAGTTGCTCACCACGCTCAGAGCCGAGTCCTGGTCCTTGATGTCGAAGCCGTGCTCGAAAGGCGGCTGGGTCCAGGTCGGTCCGACTATCAGCGGGTAGGTCACGAAGAACTCGCGCCAGGCCCGGGCCACCTTGTGGCGATTCTCGTGCATCAGCTCGAGCAGCTCGGGCGTCGTCGGAGGGAACTCGGCGCTGGCCAGCTTCAGGAACTTCCTTCCGCCCTCGCCCATCAACCTCATGAGCATCGGTTCGATGAGCCGGTGGCTGGTGGTGATGAACTCGGCCCACCCGATGTAGGCCTCGAAGAGCATCGGGGGCTCGACCTCTTCGACCTCGTAACCGGCCGCCTCGAGGGCCCGCCCGGCGATCCGCACGCCCTCGACGACGTCGGGGTCGGTCTCGCCGCCGAAGGGCGTCGGCACGAGCGCGACGCGCTTTGCGACGGTCCCGCCGCGCAGCGGCACGTCGACCGACAGCGGGTCGAAGCGGTGGGCCCCCATGACGACCTCGAGTCCGAGACGCACGTCGGCCACGCGGCGCGCCAGGACGCCTTCGACGCACATGACCTGGGTGATGAGCGTGGTCTCGACGAGGGCGCTGGGGTTGCCCTGGGGCACCCGGCCGCGCGAGGGCTTGATTGACGCGATGCCACAGGCGTAGGCCGGGTTGCGCAGCGAACCGCCGAGGTCGTTGCCGAGCCCGATCGGGCTCATGCCCGAGGCGATGGCGGCGGCCTCGCCCCCCGACGAACCGCCCGCGGTGCGACCGCGCATCCAGGGATTGTGAGTGCTGCCGTAGAGCGAGGACTCGGCGTTCACCCGCAGTCCGAGGTCGGGCATGTTGGTGCGCGCCAGCGCCACGGCGCCGGCCCGGCGCATACGTTCGACCGTCGGCGCGTCGGACGTCGCCATGAAGTCCTTCAACGTCTCACAGCCTTCGGTCGTCGCGTAGCCCGCGACGTCGATGTTGGTCTTGATGGTGAACGGCACCCCGTGCAGCGGTCCGAGCGGACCACCGGCCCTCAGCGCAGCGTCGGCGGCGTCGGCCTCTCTGCGGACCTCATCGGGACGGACCTCGACCACAGCGTTGACCGCCCCGTTCACGGCGTCGATGCGCGCCAGGTGCGACTCGACGACCTCTCGAGAGCTCAGCGACCCGTCACGGATCTTCGCGGCCAACGATGACGCCGACTCCTGCCACGGTTCCCTCGCCATAACAAACCCCCCGTCAGAAACCCTCTGGGTAGTTTGTCACGCCCGCACGGGCGCGGTCATGGCGTGATCAGCCGAAGCGGCCGAGCGTGTAGTCCAGGGTGCGCGGATCGATCGGATTGTTGAAGATCTTCTCGGTGGTGTCGAACTCGATGAGCTCGCCGGCGCGGTCCTCGCCCATGAGCAAGAAGGCGCAGTCGTCGGAGATCCGAGCAGCCTGTTGCATGTTGTGGGTGACGATGACGACCGTGACGCGCTGCTTGAGCGTGGTCATCAACTCCTCGATCCTCAGCGTCGCGATCGGGTCCAATGCGGACGTCGGCTCGTCCATCAAGAGCACCTCGGGGTCCATCGCGAGGGCCCGGGCGATGCAGAGGCGCTGCTGCTCGCCTCCCGAGAGGTTCGAGGCGGCGACCTTCAGTCGACTCTGCACGCTGTCCCACAGCGCGGCCGAACGAAGCGACGTCTCGGCGGCCTCGTCCAGGATCGACTTCTTCTTGATGCCGTTGAATCGAAGGCCGGACACCGCGTTGTCGTAGATCGACATCGTCGGGAACGGGTTGGGGCGCTGGAAGACCATGCCGACGCGCGAGCGAAGTTCGGTGACGGTGATGTCGCCGCGGTAGATGTCCTCGCCCTCGAGCAGTATCTGGCCCGTGACCTTGGCGCCCGGAGTGAGGTCGTGCAGACGGTTGAGCGCTCGAAGCAGTGTGGTCTTGCCCGACCCCGACGGGCCGATGAGGCTCGTGACCCGGTTCTTCGAAATATCGAACGTGCAGTTGCGAACCGCCGTGCGACCGTGGAACGAGACCGCCACGTTCTTCAACTGCATGGCGGCCGTACCACGATCGGGTGCCTTCGATTTCTCGACGGCGTCCATCTTCACCTGAGCCATGAATTCCTGGTCCATTAGTTACCTTGCCTGCTGCTTTCTCGAAGCCCAGATTCGGGCGCTCAAACTCAATACGAACACAAACACGACCAACACCAACGCGATGCCCCACACCTGGGTGCGCAGGCTGGGCCACTGCGACTTGGCGTTCTCGTAGATCGACAACGGCAGGGCCGACACAGGATCCAACGGCTTCCAGGAGTTAATGTAGCCGCCGCCGATGACCAGAAGCACCGGTGCGGTCTCGCCGATGGCGCGCGAAATCGCCAGGATGATGCCGGTCACGATGCCGGTCACCGCGGCCGGGAGCACGATGCGCATCGAGACCTTGTGGGGCTTGGCTCCGAGGGCCAAGCCCGCTTCGCGCAGCGTGTTGGGCACGCCGCGAACGGCGATCTCGGACGAGATGACGATCACCGGCAGCATCAGGACGGCCAAGGCGAACGACCCCGCCAGGGCGGTGTAGCCGACGTGCAGAGCGCGCACCACGAAGGAGAAGGCGAAGAGGCCCATCAGGATCGAGGGCGCCCCCGCCATGGTCTGGGAGATGATCCGCAGCATCGCCGCCAGTTTCGAGTCGGACTCGGCCAGGTACACGCCCACCATCACGCCCACTGGGAT
Organism: Acidimicrobiales bacterium; assembly: GCA_017883045.1. Lineage (GTDB taxonomy): Bacteria > Actinomycetota > Acidimicrobiia > Acidimicrobiales > RAAP-2 > RAAP-2. The sequence goes on along the minus strand of JADGOJ010000074.1, from coordinate 1,819 downwards.
CGCCATCACCGCGGCGTAGACCGACAGGACCAGACTGCCGAGGATGGCGTTGGAGACCCCGCCGGTCGCGTTGGGCGCCACCAGGCTCGGGGTCTGAGGCAACTGCGTGTAGAACGACGGGTGCAGAACGACCGGCAGGCCGCGCTGGAACAACTGGTAGAGCAAGAGCAGAAGGGGAACGGACGTGATCGCCAGGGCGACGCTGCACAGGGCCACCATGATCCGCGATCTCAGCTGGCGCCGGCCACGGCCCCTTTCGGAGATCCGCCGTATCTCGGCTCGCATCTCGTGGCCGACCTGCTGGGGATGCTGGAGTTCGATGATGTCGCTCATACGACCGCCAGGATCCTGCGCTGACGATTGACCAGCCACCGACTGATCAGCGACAGGCCGAAGTTGAGCACCATCAACAAGACGCCCAGTGCCATCAGCGCCGCGATCTCGTTGCCTTGGGCTTCACCGAACTGGGTCGCAATCCACGCCGCGATCGACGTTCCCGGATAGAGGAGGTGGAACTGGGCGTTCGCGACGCCGCCGGCGACGAGCGCCACGGCGACCGTCTCGCCGGTCGCCCGCGCGAGCGCGAGGAACGTCGCACCGAACAGGCCGACCTTCGCGGTCGGCAATACGACTTCACGAATCACCTGCCATCGGGTCGCGCCGAGCGAGAGGCTCGCCTCGATGAGGTCTTGGGGCACCACGGTGATGACCTCGCGGCTGATGGCCACGAACGTCGGCAGGATCATCACGGCCAGCACGATCGAGGCCAGGAGCAGCGACGTGCCGAACTGCTGTCCTGGATTGCCGAAGATCTCCTTGGCGAACGGCCACTTGTTGAGCCAGGGGTTGACGGTGTTCAACATCCACGGCGCGAGGACGAGGAACCCCCAGAGGCCGTAGACGATGCTCGGCACCGCGGCCAAGAGCTCCACGAGCGTCGCCACGATGTTCCGAAAGCGCCTGGGGATCAGGAAGACGATGGAGATCGACGTTCCGAGACCGATCACCACGGCGATGGCCAACGCGATGATCGAAGTCTCCAGCGTTCCCGCGATCATCGCCAGCCCGCCGAAGGGCCCGGTGGGCGACTGCCAGCCCTTGCCGCCCAGGAGTGTTCCCGAATGGTGGGCCCATATGGGCAAGGAGCTCCAGAGGATTGTGGCGACGAAGCCCACGCTGACCGCGGCGAACACGATGCTCGCCGCGATCAAGAGGTAGTGGTACCACGTACGAGAGCTGGTCGGGGAGTTGAACTCCCCGACCAGCTCGTCGTGCGGTTGAAGATCGAGCGGGATGACGTCGGACACCTCGGTGCCATCACCGGTCGCCCGCTCAGTCATGACCCGACTCTACCTATGACTTCTTGGTCAAGAGGACGGTGCCGCCGCTCGTGACGTTCATCAGTTGCTGGCGCGCATAGGCGGCGACCGCTGCGGGCAGCGGTACGTAGCCTTCGGCGGTCGCGAACTTGGCCTGGGCGTAGTGGGTCTCCCAATCCAGGTACTTCACGATGGCCTCGCCGGTCGCGCCGTTCGCCTGGCTCTTCGCAACGATGGCCCAGCTGTAGGTGGTGAGCGGCCACACGTTGCTGCCCGGCTCGTTCACGATTGAGAATCGCTCAGGGTTGATGTTCGAGCCGGCAGCGGCGGCCGCGTTCGCGATCGACTTCAACGTCGGTATCAGCCATTCACCTTTCTGGTCCTGGAGTTCAGCGGTCTGAATCTTGGCGTTGCCCGGGATCAGCAGGTAGCTGTACTCCACGTAGCCAATCGACCCAGGATTGCTGTTCAGGTCCGTGGCCATCGCGGCGTTGTTCGCG
>JADGOJ010000150.1 GCA_017883045.1 Acidimicrobiales bacterium | reverse complement strand
CAACGTCGGACCAGACTTCAACTTTCAAGCTCACGACGGAACCAACAGCATCAGTGACCATTCTCTTCCGCGGGCACGCATGCCGGCCCAGGCCATCTCAGTCTGGTTTCCGGTGACGTCTGAAGATCAGGCGAGCCCGTGGGTTGTGACGATCACCGGAGGACGATCCACTTGTGACACGGGAAGGCTGCGCCGGGCTGGCCTTCCGATCGGCGTGGACATCTCGATGGACAATCCGTAATGCGGGATCTCAAGCCGTTCGACCCCAAGTCCAAGGCATCGTGGAGCGGGTAAACCCGGTACCTGGAGACGTCCTTCTGACCCGGAAGATGTCACGCCCAGCTCGCGGCTTGGCTGCCTTGGGCGAACACCCCGATGGGCCGTGCCGATGGGGTGGCGTTGCGGAGTCACTCGGCGGCGCCCACGGCTGCGGTGAGGGTGGCGATGACCTCGCCCACGTTATCGACGCAGAGCGCGTCCGCCCCCGCGTCGACGAGTTCCTCGGCGAACTCCGGCCCCGGGCACCAAGCGAGGAACTCCCGCCCGCTCCGGTGCACGATGTCAACGACGTAGTCCAGCGACCGGCGCGAGGGTTCGGGTTCGATGGTGTTGGGGCGCAGGGAGCCGCAATGTGCGGCAAGTACCTGAACATCGAGGTGTCCCGCGGCTGCGACGGCCTGGCCGATCGGGAAGTCGAGCCAGGTGAGCAGCCCGCGCGGCACGCCGGGGGCCAGTTCCCTGGTGATGTCGAGGGCGCCCGGGTCAAACGATGTGACCAGCAGCGGCCGCCGGCGTGCCTCGCGCTTGGCGACCGGCGCGAGTCGGGCCGCGGTGGTCGCGGTTCGTTCGCGGGTGGCGTCCTCCATCGACGTCTTGAGGTCGAATTCCACGCCGACGTCGGGAGGCAACGCGTCCAGCAACTCCTCCAGCCAAAGGGCCCCTCGGTCTTCGGCTTGGTCGCCGGTGATGTCGGCGTAGAAGACCCCGTCAGGCTCTGCAGGGTGATGGGCGACGACGAGGATGTCATCAGCCGTCCGGCGCACATCCACTTCGAGCCACTTGACACCCAGCTCGACCGCTCCGAGGAACGAATCGAGCGTGTTCTCGGTGTACCCGTCGACGATTCCCCGGCCGCAACCGCGGTGGCCAATGATCACCGGTCGGTGTGACTCAAATACGAGATTGCTTTCCATAAAGCGCCGTCACAGTGCCGCCCACTACCAGCTAGGCGACCGATGTGACGAGCCGGCTCACCTCCGCGTTCGCGCGCTCCAGATCGCCTGGGTAGTCCACCTCGAGCACGAAGAAGCCAGAAGTATCGACGGTTTTCACCCGCATTCCGTCTTCGGCGATAGCGACCTCGATGCCTCGCTCGAAGTAGTCCTGCTCGCCGCATCGCTGGAGCTGCGCGATCAGCGTCGGCTTATCCCTTGACGAGACGTAGTTGATGCCCACGGCCTCGCCCAAGCCGGCCGCGACCTGCTTCGACAGTGACTGCACGCAGCCCTCGCTATCCAGCGTGTACTTGATCTCTTCCTCCTCGACGAGCTCGGTGTTGACACACACGAACGTCAGATCGGCCTCGATGAAGGGTCCGACCCGCTTAAGAATACCGGCATCGAAGACAACGTCACCGTTGAGCCACAACACACCCCCGTCAGAAGAGGAGCGCAGCGCCTTGAGCAGGCTCGCTGCGGTGTTGGTCTCGCTGTACCTCTCGTTGTAGGCGAACAGCGCGTCGGGGAAGGCGGCCATCAGGAGCTCCATGCGGTAGCCGACGACCAACGTCACGCGGGCGTCGTCGCCGAACACCTGCCAAATATTGTCGATCTGGCGCTGCAAGATGCTGCGGCCATCGGCAAGCAGCGTGAGTGATTTCGGAGATGGCAGGCCAAGGCGCGTGCCCAGACCGGCGGCGAGAATAACAACCTGGACTGCGGGCATGCGGACCGTCCGACGTGGAAGAAGGCGGATCACTCGAGTCTCGATAACTGTAGCCCGACTTCGCTGCTACCGCTCCTGCCAGTCTTGCGACGGCGTCCTGTTGTCGGTAACGGCCTCGAGCCGGTGAACCAGATGATCGCGCGCCCCGACCGCGTCGTCGATCGCGGACAGAAATCGCTCGGTGCTCTCCCCAGCGGCGAGATCTCCGAAGTAGTACTGGCGCATCTTCTCCCGATCGCCACGGTGCTCGTCATGGGTCAGCCGTGCGTCCAGGCTGGACCCGAGGACCGTGATCGTTGCGGCATCGATGATGTCCGCGCAGCGGCTGAGCGGTACCTCGGCGTGCAAGTGCTCCGGTGCGTTGCGAGGGTCGGTGATGAACAGCGGCTTGTCCGTGTGGAGATACAGGAAATCCGGCCCGACGGAGGACACATCGGTGATCAACAGATCACAACTCGGGAACACAGCGAGAATGTCGCCTTCGGTGAGTGCCTGGTGACCGGCCGCGGAGTCGCTATGGCCTGCCTCCGTCAGCAGTTGCAGGATCTGCCGGTGGGCGGCCCGCACCGGCGCATCCTGGCTGAGCGGGATGCGCGGGTGCGGCTTGTAAACCACCCGAACGTCGGGCAGGTCGAGCGCGGCGCGCACGATCGCCGGGCCGTACTTGTCCACGGAGGTGTAGTTGTTCGAGGCGGTCTCGTCCTCCCACGTCGGGGCGTACAGCACGGTCCGCCGGTCGGTAGGTGGCAGAACGGCGGGCGGCCGCAGGTCGAGCTGCGGCCGCCCGACAAGCACGAGCTTCGTCTCGTCGAACCCGATGAGGCTGGCCTTATACCGATGCACAGCGG
>JADGOJ010000149.1 GCA_017883045.1 Acidimicrobiales bacterium | reverse complement strand
CGTCTCGCGGACGGTCACCGACGCGTCCGGGGCGGTGATCCACCATGACGTGTTCAACTCGCACTACGCCCGGGTCGACGGCCTCACCCTCATCGGCCGCGCCGCCTCCACCACCAGTGGCAGCGCGCCGATCCCGAGCCCGACCACAGCGCCCTCCCCGAGCGCCGCGCCCTCGCCGAGCTGACGCCAGCCCCGGCTCGCCGCGTAGTCGCGCATCGGCGCGAGTTGCATCTCCGGGTCCTGGTCCTGGTCCTTGTCTCGCGTCGACACGCGGGCATAGAGCGCGACAGGGCGGGTCACTCGGGCGGTCATCGCGCTACTCCTCTGTCCGATGCCGGGGCGGCCAATGACGATGGAAGTCGCCTCAGCGCCGCTGCTTGAGTCATTCAGACCGCCGGCCAGATGGCCTGAATACGATCGATCAGTTCGTCAATCGCTGGGCCGTCACAAGGCGAGCCAGCGGCGCAGCGATGGTTCGTGAGGTCGATCTTCCGGCCGAAGTCCGTCACCCGCAGCCCGACGCGCCGGACGTGCGCTGCCACAGGTGAGTCCTGGTCGAAACCTGAATCCTGGATGAGCAGACTGACCGACTCGTCTTCGAGGACAGTGATGATCCTGGTCTAGCGGCGCGTAGTTGTGGGGTATTTCATCGTCCGATCTCCCGGTCTGGCGGCCGAGCGTTACTCGCCTCGTGCCAGATCAGATACTCGGCGAAGTCGCGCGCCGGTCAAGCGCGCCCGTATTCCGCAGCTCAGAACAGTCATTACAGGCGACGATGAGGGCCTGAGGATCCGCTCCGGGACATGGAGAGAGCCCCGGCAACGGGGCTCTCGCTAGGCTGATGACCGGGATCCACGCTGGCTTGGTAGTTACGTTCTCGATCCTGATTCCGTCATCGGTGACGATCACGAGCCGCCCGTCGGGTTGGAAGCCACGCAATCGCCTGCTAGGCTCGAAGCGTGAGCCGCGAAGACGCGAACCTGATCGTTGCAATGGCCGGCCTCTTCGTCGCACTGGTGGCGACGGGGGCGGCCATTTACGCCATCCGGCGAGACCGAGCAGATCTCCGCGTGACCACTTCCGATGCCGCGGCGGGAAATCGATGGGTGACCGTTGTGAACGTCGGCCTCCGCCCGGTGCGGATCGAGCGAATCCTGGTCCGTCGCTGGAGGCTCGTCCCGAGGCTCGGCAAGGTGGTGGCGCTGCACGCCTCGGTCGTGCCCGCAGGGGGTCCAGAGGAACCGCTGCCGACAGTGGTCCAACCGGCCGCCGACGTCGCCCTGCACTACGCGCCCGCTGAGTACTGGGAGTTCGTCGGGACGCACAAGTTCGACCTCATCGTCGAGGATGCTTCGGGCCGCAGATACCCAGTCCGGGACGCGCCAGACGTGCATCTCGGCCCGCCGCGGGCCGACGAATACGTCTCCCCGCCGCCCGATGTGGCGTAACTAACCGCGCCAACTTCTGGGCGCGATGTCCTCGGATGACCGCTCGACATGACCACTTGAACCAGGAGTAGTCTTCGACGAGTTCGGGTCGGCTTTGAGGGGATCGCTTGAAGTTCGCCTACATCGACGAGAGCGGCATGGGAGAGGAGCCGTATCTCGTCGTGGCGTGCGTCGTGACGGACGGCCAGCGGATGAGACTGACCAAGGCCTCGTGGCGTGAACTATTCGCGCGCCTATCGGACCTCGCGGGGCACGAGGTCAGCGAACTCAAGTCGAGCGACCTCTACAACGGCAATCGGGACTGGCGGCCGGTTGCCGGCCCCGCACGCGCCGAGGCCATCACAGCCATCCTCGAATGGCTCCGGGATCGCCATCACCAAGTGTTCTTCGCAGGCGTGAGCAAAGACCGCTTCAGAGAGCAGGAAAGGGAGAGACCAGAGATCCAGTCTCTTCTGGACCCGTGGTGCGCCGCGATGACGCACGTGATGCTACAACTTCAGCGTGTGCATGGACGGATAGAGCGCAACAAGGGCAACACGGTCGTCATCGCCGATCACCAAGTGATGCACCGGGACCACTTTCTGCGACTCGTTACGACCCCACCGCCGTGGACCGACGCGTACTACAACCGGGCACGACGCCAAGCCGCCCTCGAGCAGATCGTGGACGTGCCGTATTTCGCGGACAGCGAACACGTCTTGCTTATCCAAGTCGCAGATCTCGTTTCGTTTGTGCTTCGCCGGCGGACCGAGTTGCACGAGGGCATGGCCGAACGCTTCGATGGGGAGAGGGACAGGCTCGATGGTTGGACAGAGGTCGTGAGGGCTCTTGCCCAGGACCGAAGTCGGCGTTGGCCGGTGCGGCGAGCAATGCCGGCTCATGAGGTGTTCGCCTCGATCGCCCCACCATCGCTCTGCGACATCTGACCCGCGTCGATGCCGCGGTTCCGCTCCTCGAACCTCGTTACGGTGCGGCGGGAGAATCGAACTCCGATCGGTCGGCAGCAGTCGGTGTCAGGGCAGGAGTCATGAAGAAACCCCGCCGAAGCGGGGCTTGTGGCCGACCATGTTGGTGCGGCCGTAACATGGCCGCCTTGATCTTCTTGGCGATCTGGCTATCGGAGGCGGCTTCCTTCGCCCAGCGGCGGAAGTTCGAAAGGAAATACAGTCCCGGCCAGACGAGTGAGAAGACGACCGCTGCCTAACGGTCTATCGTCATCTCAGCAAGTCGTAGTTGGAGGATGGTTCGTTGAAGATCCGCGACGCGAAGCCCGAGGAGTTGGTGCAACCGGCCCAGGCCAGGCAACTCTCGCCCCGCCAGAAGGTCGCGCAGGAACGCGAGGCCA
>JADGOJ010000148.1 GCA_017883045.1 Acidimicrobiales bacterium | reverse complement strand
CGCGAGCTGAAGAAGGCCGTCGAGGCGTTCTGGGGCGGATCGATCACGGCCGAAGAGCTCGAGACGCGTGCGGGCGAACTGCGCGCGGCCACGCGTGAGCGCCTCGCCTCGCTGGGTCTCGGTCGCACGGACTCCTCGATCCCGGAGAGCTTCAGCTACTACGACCAGGTCCTGGATGCCGCGGTCACCATCGGCGCCGTCCCCTCACGTTTCGCGTCACTGGTCGATGCGAACGGTCGTGTCGACCTCGCCGGCTACTTCACGGTTGCGCGCGGTGCGGGAGACCACGCGCCGCTGGAGATGACCAAGTGGTTCGACTCGAACTACCACTACCTCGTCCCGGAGATCGGCCCGGAGACCGTGTTCCGACTCGCCTGCGACCGCCTCGTGCACGAGTTCGAGGAGGCCACGGCCGCCGGATTCGTCACGCGCCCGGTGATCGTCGGCCCGGCCACGTTCCTGCTGCTCAGCAAGGCCAGCGATGAGGCACCCGAGGGTTTTCGCCCCCTAAGCCGCATCGCCGATCTCGTCGCGGCCTATGGCGAACTCCTGGCACGCCTGGCCGCTGCGGGCGCGCACTGGGTTCAGCTGGACGAGCCGGCCCTCGTCAGCGAAAGCATTGCGGACCCGCGCGAGGACGTACTCGCGGCGGTCGAGGCCGCGTACTCGGCTCTGGGCGGCGCAACCGATCGTCCGCAGCTCTTCGTCGCCGCACCGTACGGCAGCCTGGATGATGCGCTGCCCGTGCTCGCTGCGTCGCCCGTCGAAGCCATCGGGTTCGACCTCGTTCGTGGCACGATTCCAACCGGACTCGACGACGCGACGAGAAAGGCGCTGGCAGCCAAGACCATCGTCGGTGGTGTGATCGACGGCCACAATATCTGGCGTGGTGACCTGGAGGCCGCGTTCGGCACGCTCACCGAGCTGTTTGCGCTCTCGCCTGAGGTTGCCGTCTCAACGTCGACCTCGCTGCTGCACCTGCCCCACGACGTCAACGACGAACCGCTCCTGTCTGACGCCATCACGAGCTGGCTGGCCTTCGCCGACCAAAAGGTCGGTCAGGTCGCGACGCTCGCGACAGGACTGGCCGAAGGGCAGGAGGCGATCCACGGGGAGCTGAGCGCGGCCTCTGCTGCTCTGGCTGGACGTCGGTCGGCTCCGGGCGTGCGCGACGGTGCGGTGCGTGCACGCACCGAGGCCCTGACTGCAGCGGACTTCTCCCGTGGCCAGTACGCGAACCGCCTCGCCGCGCAGGAGGCGGCTCTTGACCTGCCGCTTCTGCCCACCACGACGATCGGCTCCTTCCCACAGACCGGCGACATCCGTCGCACCCGCGCACAACTGGCCCGGCACATCCTGAGCGAGGCGGAATACATCGGCTTCATGCGGGCCGAGATCAAACGTGTTGTCGACCTGCAGGAGGAGATCGGCCTGGACGTCATCGTGCACGGCGAGCCCGAACGAAACGACATGGTGCAGTACTTTGCCGAGAACCTGGACGGCTTCGCCGTCACCCAGAACGGCTGGGTGCAGTCCTATGGAACCCGGTGCACACGTCCGTCGATCCTTTGGGGTGACGTGTCCCGGCCCCAGCCGATCACCGTCGACTGGTCCAGGTATGCGCAGAGTTTGACCGCCAAACCGGTCAAGGGCATGCTGACGGGCCCCGTGACGATCCTGGCGTGGTCGTTCGTGCGCGATGACCAGCCACTGGGCGAGACCGCGCGCCAGGTTGCGCTCGCGCTGCGCGACGAGATCGCGGATCTCGAGGCCGCCGGCATCCGCATCGTGCAGGTGGACGAGCCCGCCCTGCGCGAGCTGCTACCGCTCAAGGGTAAAGACCACGAAGGCTACCTCGACTGGTCGGTCGGCTCTTTCCGCCTGGCCACTTCGGGTGTGCGTGACGAGACGCAGATCCACACGCACCTGTGCTATTCGGAGTTCGGCGTCGTCATCGACGCGATCCGCAACCTGGATGCCGACGTCACGAGTATCGAGGCGGCCCGATCGCGCATGGCGGTCATCGCAGACATTCGGACCAGCGGCTTCGACCACGGCATTGGACCGGGGGTCTACGACATCCACTCGCCGCGCGTGCCAAGCGTCGCCGAGGTCACCGAGCTTCTGGAGACGGCGCTCGCGTCGATCCCCGCACGCCAGGTCTGGGTCAACCCCGACTGCGGTCTGAAGACCCGCGGCTACGCCGAGACCGTCGAATCGCTGAAGAACGTCCTTGCCGCCACGCGCGCCGTACGCGAAAGGCTCGCGCCGTCCGCCTAATGAGGCTCTCCCGGCATCGATGTGGGTCAGCCGGGTGCTCGTTCGTGCACTTCATAGACCGTCAACACGACGTTGTCGCGCGGAGGCATCGACATCTCCCATGAGGTCCGAGCGGTTCACGTCCGGACATCTCCTTCGGGCGAAGCCGGCAAGGTCCCAGGACAGCGTCACGGTCAAGCAGCAGGCGGAGACCTCGACCCTCGGCGCTGGGCGGGTTGGGCTGACACACGATCTCAACCACGATGGCTCGGGTCTACGGCGCCCGGCTCGACGTCGTGACGCGACTCGGTGAACTCGAACTGTTCGCTGGGGGTGTCCGGCCGTAGTCGACTGTCACCGGATATCTGTGGGGAATACGCACGGAAGTTTGTTGGCGGACAGGCATTGTCGCTGGTCACAGGCTTGCCGCCCATGGTCTGTAAATCCATCGCGTGAGCTTCGAAGGTTCGAATCCTTCACCTGCCACCGAGTGCGTGAGAGGGCCTCTGACCAGCGGAAACGTCGGTCAGAGGCCTT
>JADGOJ010000147.1 GCA_017883045.1 Acidimicrobiales bacterium | reverse complement strand
CAGGTGAGGCAGAACTGTCGAGAAGAATCGCGCGAGTTCCTCACGACTGGCCTCCACTGCTCCAGACTACATCGCGCGTACTAACTGTCGGGGACTCCTTAGATAGGGGAACGAGTCGGTCGTTTGTCGACAAGGAATCTGAGAAAGTTGCGGCGCACGTCGCGCAGACACTCCCGCGCATGACGCCACGGAGCAGGATGAGGTGGCAGCTCGGGCAGACGACCTCGTCTCGTCGTCTGGGCATCGCCAGCGCGCTCGCGAAGTCTGGTCCGAGCAGAGAGTTCGCCGAAACCCTGGTCGGCCGAACCCCGACGAGTCGGACAGAGCGTCCGACCTCCTGTCGCCAGGTCAGGCGCCGTCGCCGAGGTGTGAACTTCTCCCTGGCTCGGTCGCGATGCGTGCCCACCGTGGCGCGGCTCACCCCCATTGCCCTAGCGATGTCAGACGGGATGTAGCCGGCAGCGAGGTAGCGGACCACCATCGCCTGCGGCGGAGTCAGCAGCTCGTCAAGGACCAGACTGCTGATGTCCCCGATGTCGGCTCGGATGGCAGCCGCGTCGCCTGTAGGGTCACTCCAGCCGTCGACTCGTCGTTTGGCCCCGCGGATCTCCTCGAGGTGGGGTGGCGTGTCGTCCTCGCCTCGACCGCCAGTGAGGAGAAGCTTCTTGTAGGTGCGTAGGTTGACCTCGTAGTCGGACCGCCACGACCTCAGCGCGGCTTGGTGGTCTGGGCAGCGTCGCGAGTCGGGACCACATGCCGAGCATGACTCCATCGTGGGCTCCACAAACGTGGTTGCGATATTCGTGGCCCAACACTTCTTGTGCAGATTGAGACTGAGTTCCGGGTGCCACGGAGCCCTATCGAGCCGCTCGCGTCGCCGGACACCGAGGCGGCCTCGAAGCGCAGCAACGCCAAGATCGTCGTCGTGTGACGAGTGCTCGACGGGCTCGCCCCAGAACTGCCGGCACTGCATGTCGATTCCGTCCCGAATGAGCGCGGCATCGGCTGCCGTCCGAAGGTTGCCGTAGGTCGGGACACGGCCGGCTCTGATCCCCTCGAGGAGCCGGATCACCGCCCCTGAGAGTTCGGCGGCCGCGGCCTCACTCGGCCCGATGAGTATTTCCGCGCGCCGTCGGTTGCTCAGCGCGCCGTCGATTCGCGTTGGCAAGAGGCGAAGGACCGGCCGGTCGACGTACACGCCCTCCTTGATGCCCTTGCTCAGCGTCGGATCGCGGACCCTGCGCGGGCTGTAAAGATCCCTGACCGCCTTCACATAGTCAACGGTCACGACGCGTCCGCGTGTAAAAACCGTTCCAAACGAGGAACGCTGACCCTCCACCTGTCCCCGATCTTGATGGCCGGCTCAAACTGGCCGGATCGTGCGAGGCGGTACAAGGTGTCGGGATGTAGACCGACAAGACGCGCGGCCTCAGGGATGGAGATGAGGTCGGGGATCACGAGCCACCTGCTGACGGCACGGCGTCGGCGCTCGGACCGGTTACCTCCCCGATCATCCGGCGCAACGCGGCCACCGGAACGAAGAGCCTCCGCCCCAGGCGGATCGTCGGCAGGTCGCCACGGGCGGCGGCTGCGTAGGCACTATTCCTGCAGAGTCTTCCGAGGATCAGGCCGGCGGTGGGCACGTCGATGGTGGTATGGGTCCGCCAGTCGGCGGGGATGGTGGCGTCGGTGTCCGACACCTTGATCTTCTTGGTCACACTGACTCCTCAGTCGATTAGTTCGACCGATCGCACGAGCGATGGGGGAGCCGTGACGCGGGCAGGCGGGGGAGTAGTGGCCGAGCGATCGGCCTCCCGTGGTGGGACTGAGGTCTAGGTGACGCTCAGGCGGTTAGGCGGCCAGCACTCCACCGGCACCCATGAGGGCGTCACGGTGGTGTGTGGCGGGCGGGCCAGTTGTGGAGTGAGGCGATGATGCTACGAGCCGTCCAGGGGGATCGGCGTCGTTCTTCGGAGCCTCCGAGGGACACGGCATGGGCGCCTGCCCGGTGGCAGCTCGGGAAGTCAGCCAGCCGCGACACATCGCCCGAAGGTGAGCGCGCCGCTTCGCCTCCTCGCCTTCGACGGCGATCCGAACAGCCACTTCGAGGTCGTAGCCCTTCTCGGTTGCCTCGACCGAGATCTGCTGTGTGGGTCGCACCCATGGTTTCCACCGGCCGGCCGTCAGCCGTTCAAAGCCGAGGAGCAGGGACCACCACACAACGGACACGATCCCGAGCACGATCCACACGTGCTCGTGTGGCCGCGGCACAACCCCACACCTCATCGTCATCGCCAAGGGTGCGACGAGTGCCAGGCACATGAACGAAGCGCGGACGAACGTGCGTTCCGCGCGACGTTGGGCGTCCTTCAGCGCCGACGCTGCGACGGTGGCCTCCCAGTCGGCGTCCTTCGCGTGCCTCCACTTGTCGGCGAGGCGAACCCGGGCGACGAAGCCGAGACGCTGGTCGTGGATCACCCCTCGTTTGTCGGCCAAGTCGGTAGGCAGCATGACCGGGCGGTGAATGGGTTCGTCTTGGAACATGTCGCGCACGAATCCGGAGAGTCCCGGGTTCACAGAGTCGGCGAACATGGATTCGACCATAGCGCGACGGTGTGACATCTCAGCGCACCATGTGCGGTCAGGGGACACGGCTCCCCTGCTCGCACCATCTCGTCCCGTACCGTCCTCGCCTCGCAATTGGACGGTACCGCATGGGCGTCGCGCGTCGGTGACCCGTCATGGCAGCAACGCCCCCATGACGGCTGCGGCTGCTTCCCCACCGGCCGGCAGGGCGTGCCCGTACCTGTCCAGGGTCATCTTCGTGGACGCATGGCC
>JADGOJ010000073.1 GCA_017883045.1 Acidimicrobiales bacterium | reverse complement strand
CCGCGTTCGCGGACCCTACAAGTTCACATCGGACACCAGCGCGAAGCCTGGGGTCATGGACCACCGGGCGTCGTGCTCGATCACGAGGGCCTCGTAGCCGTCGAGGGCCTCGACGAAGCCAAGGGCTTCGTGTCCCCCGACGACGAGGGCCGTCGCCAGCGCGTCGGCGAGCCCGAGGTCGGGGCCGCATACCGACGCCGACGCCAGCGCGCAGGCCATCGTCCCGGTGAAGGGGTTGATGAGGTGGAGCCCCCGCTCGTACTCGCCCGACGTCGCGATGGCGTCGGTCACTTCGACGACGCAGGCCAGTGACGACCGGACGAAGGGGTTCACGACGCCGATGCGAAAAGCGGCCGTCGGAGCCGGTTGACCGGCCACCGCGACGTCGCCGGCGGCGTTGACGATGACGCCCGACGCGCCGAGCCGCTCGAGCACGCGAAGCGCGGACTGGGCGGCCCACCCCTTCACGTACCCGGTGGGGTCGACGCCGCCCGGCATCGACCAGGGGTCGAACCAGCCGCCCGACACCTCCTTGGCGAACGCGCACCGCTCGAGCACCTGGGCGATCGGCCGCGGCGCGCTCGCGAGCTCGATCTCCCCTCGGCGCAACCGACTCATCGGACTCTCGGGCTTCCACGTGCTGAAGAGCTCATCGACCTCGTGCAAGAGTGCGGTGGCCCGGTCGAATGCCTCTTCGACGGCCACGTCGTCGAAGTCGCGCTCGTCGAAGAGGTCGAAGGTGACGACCGTCCCCATGACCTCCTCCTCGTGATGGCGCATGACCGGAAACCTAGACGCCATTCGTCCTCTCTGTCGCTGCGCTGGCTGCTAGATCCCGAGCTTGCCCAGGGCCGACTGGAGCGACTGCGCGAAGCCCGCACTCGTGTAGCTGGCACCCGAGATCGACTGGATGTTGGCGCTCTGGGCCTGCATCGCCTCTTGCTCGAGCATGGGAATCGACTGCTGGTCGATGGACTGGGAGCGGTAGTTGCCCCCGTCGTCCAACGTCGCGATGGTGACGTTCGTGATCTTGGCGCCTACCGCGGTCACCTTGACCGACAGGACGCCGAAGTAGTAGTTCACCGCCTGTCCGGTGGCCGTGCGGGCGCTGGAGACCGCGGTCGATGTGGTCGCCGGCACTGTCGTGGGCGACGCCGGCGGCGCGGTCGTGGGCGACGCCGGCGGCGCGGTCGTCGCGCGCTTCTTAGGCGCGGTCGTAGGCGTACGGCCCGTGTTCGGTGGCGGGGCCGCGGCCGTGGTCGCCGTGGTGCCAGTGACGGTCGTCGGCGTCCTCGGCGTGCTCGCGCCGGCGCTGCCCACCAGCCCCCCGATGGTCATCCCGACGGGCGCGGTGTGGAAGGTCAGCACGCCGGCGAGGCCGGCCACGGTCGCTGAGGAGAAGATGATCGCACGCTTCATGGTTGGACCCTTTGGACGTTGGACGGAAGGACGGGCATATCAGAACGCGAAGACTTCGGTGTGGATCCGCTCGGGGCGCACGCCGGCCCTGGCGACGCTCGCGGTGACGTGATCGGTGAAGGCGGCCGGACCGCAGACGTACACGTCACACGTGGCGATCGAGGGGACCAGCCGCTTCAGCGCGGCCGCGTCGAGCTTCACCTGGTGGCGCGAACCGACCAGCTCGTGCAGGGTGCCGCCGCGCCGTGCGGCCAGGGCCGTGATCTCGTCGCGGTGGATGAGGTCCTCCTCATTCGAACTGCGCACGATCACCGAGACCTCCACCGATGTCGGCAGGTCTTCGAGGATCGCACGCAGTGGCGTGACGCCGACTCCGGCGCCGATCAGCACGACCCGGTTCGTGGCGCGAACGTGGTGCGTGAAGGTGCCGTAGGGACCCTCGACGAACACCCTGGTGCCCGGCTTCAGCCGCGCGACCGATCCACTGTGGTCGCCGAGGTCCTTGACGGTGACTCGGATGTGGGGAGGATTCGGCATGGCCGACAGCGAGTAGGGATGCGCCTGCCACCAGAGGCCCCTGGTCAGGAAGCGCCACTGGAAGAACTGGCCCCCCGAGACCGCCAGGTGTGAAAGCTTCTGGCCCGAGCAGACGATCGAGAAGACCCCGGGGGCCTCTTCGTGCACCGAAACCACCTCCAACCGGTAGCGGGCGTTTCGAATGATCGGCAGGGTGACGCGAAACGCCAGGACGCTAAGCGCCGCCGCCGCCCAGACCGCGATCCAGAAGCCCTTCGGCAGTGGGTGGTGCAGGAAGGCCAAGCCGGTGACCACCTGGTGGGCGAAGGCGAGGGCCAACGCCAGGTACGTGTAGAGGTGCACGACCCACCAGTTCTCGTAGGGCTGGCGCTGGCGCACGATCCGCCACGAGGTGATCCCAACCATCACGAGCAGCGCAAACGCGACGAGCGACGCCAGCATGTCGGGATAGTGCGTCAGGAAGATGCCCAACTGCCTCACTGGGCCGACCCGGTCGATCTTGGCGTAGCCGAGGGTCACGAACACGACGTGCAGGGCGATGAGCACGATCGGCCACCCGCCGATGCGCCGGTGCCAACGGATGAGCTGGTCCTGGCCCACGGCGCGCTCGAGCCACGGGATGCGCGCGATGAGAAAGACCATCATCAGCATCAGGTACGAGCCGAGGAACCCGGTCAACCGGCCGGCCGCGGTGAGCCACCCTCCGGGCGACGCCAGTGCTCCGGGTGTCTCGTTGATGACCACGAGCGCCACAGTGATCCCGAAGCCCACGCCGGCCAGTCCCCCGAGAATGTCCGCCACGAGGGGTCGTGGCGCGTGCCCCGGACGGTGCGGGCGCCTTTGAGCGCGTCGCGTCGTCGAGGTCGCGGACTGCGAACGGGGCCGCGTGACGGCCCTGGTCTCGTTCGATGGATGATCCTGCGCCGGCGGTGTTGGCGGATCCGCCGAACGGACCTGCTCCGTGGGTTGTAGCGCAGTCACCGGGCTACCATAAGAAAACTGGGTAATAGGAGGCGCGGGACAACCTAAGAGCAACCTAAAATTCGTCGAACCCTCGGCCCTTGCCCGCTCGCTCGCGACCAGCCGACGTGGCGGGGTCGCCCGACGTGTCCAGGTAGGCTCGCCACCATGGCGCCGCTGCTGGTCGTGGTCATTGTCGCTGGCGCGGCCTGCGCATTGGCGTGGATCGCGTCGCTCATCACCGGCGACACCTCCTGGGTCGACCGGAGCTGGTCCATCGTGCCCGTGGTCTACGTCTGGGTCTTCGCCGGGTTCGCCCATCTTGCCAACGCTCGTCTCGACGTGATGGCGGCGCTCGTGGCGGTGTGGGGAGTCCGTCTCACCTTCAACTTCGCTCGCAAGGGCGGCTACTCGGGTGTCGAGGACTACCGCTGGCCTGTTCTTCGGGCTTCGATGCCCCCCTGGCAGTTCCAGCTCTTCAACTTCTTCTTCATCGTGCTCTACCAGAACTTCCTGCTCGTGCTGATTGTGCTGCCCGCGCTCGGCGCCTACCAGCACCGCACCACGCCCTTCGGCGCGATCGACCTCGCGTTGACGGCCCTCTTCCTCGCCTTCACCGTCGGCGAGACGATCGCCGACGAGCAGCAATGGCGCTTCCAGTCTCACAAGCACGCCGAGATCGCCGCCGGCCGCACGCCCGATTCCCAGTTCGTCCAGACGGGCCTCTTTCGCTACTCGCGACACCCGAACTACTTCTTCGAGCAGGCCCAGTGGTGGGTCCTCTTCTTGATGGGCGCCGTCGCGGCCCGCTCCCTCGTCCAGTGGACGGTCGTCGGGCCGTTCCTGCTGACACTGCTCTTCGTCGGCTCTACGGCCTTCACCGAGAAGATCACGCTCTCGCGCTACCCCGAGTACGCGGACTACCAGCGTCGCACCTCGGCGGTCGTGCCCTGGTTCTCAAGACTCGCCCCGCCGAGCGTGACCGCGGTGGAGACTAAGTAGTCAGCGACGCGTCGGGGTCGTTCAAGAAGTCGATCAGGCCCGCGAAGTACGTCTCCTGGTCGTCGTACATCGCCAGGTGACTCCCCTCGGGACAGTGCAGGTACCGGCCCCGCGGGAACAGCGTCGACATGCGCTCCATGAAGGCGGGGTCCATCGTGTCGTGGGCCGCGCCGATCACGAGCGTCGGCACGGTGATCCGCGATAGGTCCGCGGTCCGGTCCCAGTGCAGCAGCGCTCCGCTGGCGCCCAGCTCGCTCGGGCCCTGCATCGGCACGTAGATCGATTTGTTGATGTGGGCGAAACCCCGCACCACCGGCTCGGGCCACTCCGCGAGGGGTCGGCGAAGCACGTGGTACACGTAGTGGTGCTCGATGAGAAGCTCCTCGTAGCGGGGGTTGTCGGTGTCGCCCGCGCCCTCGAGGGCCTTGATCTCAGCGAGGACCACCTGGTCCATCGCGGGCATGATGACCGACTCGGCGTAGGCGTTGTAGGCCGGGATGCTCGACATCATGTTCGAGACGACCATCCCCTTCAAGCGGTGTTGATACCTGAGCGCGTACTCGATCGCGAGGACGCCGCCCCAGGACTGCCCGAACAGGAAGAATCGCTCGGGCCCGAGGCCGAGAGCGACGCGGACCTGCTCGACCTCTTCGACGAAGCGGTCGATCGTCCAGAGCGACGGCTCGTCGGGGACCTCAGAGTTCCCCGACCCCAGTTGGTCGTAGTAGTGGTACTCAATCCCCGCGGCGGGAAGGAACGAGTCGCAGGCCTCGAAGTACTCGTGGGTGGCCCCGGGCCCACCGTGGAGCAACAGCACGGCGACGTCGCGATTGCTGCCCGTTCGTTTCGTCCACACCGAGAACGATCCGAGCGGTGTCGCGACCGGCACCATGGTGACGCCTCCGCTCCACGCGTCGGGCTTGTTCTTGCGCTCGAAGTACCGGTCCCAGTCGATGCTCACTTCAGTCCTTCAGGTAGCTGATCGTCGCCAACGATAGACGTCAATCGAGAAGTGACCCGGCCTGACGTTTCGATCGCCTTCGCCGAGTTGGATCGAGCAGCACCGATTCGACCCTCGACGCACCGGGTCAGCGAGGATTTCCTCCGACGTAACTGGTGACGCGATGCGCTGGAATCGTCGGCACAAGCATCACCCAAAGGGGTCGACCAACCACTTCGCTGAATTCTCAGCGAGACTCAATCAGCCGCCATGACCCTGCGAGCCACCACCGTGTCCACCGTGGGAGTGACCACCTTGCGACCGGCCGTGTCCACCCTGGAAGTCACCACCATGGGAGTCCTCCTGGCCCGAATGGTCGGTCCCAAACTCCGAGTTGCCAGGGTCATCAGAGTCCTCGCCCGCCACCGTCGTGGTGGTCGTGTCAGCGACCGTCGTCGTGGTCGTGCCGGGGATCGTCGTGGTGGTGTCGGCCACCGTCGTGGTCGTGTCAGCGACCGTCGTGGTCGTGTCAGCGACCGTCGTGGTCGTGTCGGCGACCGTCGTGGTCGTGTCGGCGACCGTCGTGGTGGTGTCGGCAACCGTCGTGGTGGTCACATCGAGCGGACTTGCCGAGTGGCTGGCCGAGCTCCCCGTGGACGTGGCTGCTTGAGCCACCAAGACGACACCGATGCTTGAGCCCACTGCCAAGGCACCCGATGCGGCCCATTTCAGCATCACCTTGGGCTTGGGCGTCTGACTGACTGGCTTGCGCATGTGATCTCCCTAGAATCTCGACAGAGAACTCGAAACGATCGGACCATTCGTCTGAATGGAAGTCAGACGTAATCCGGATCCGACGATTCGAGAGCTCATAATCGACGAGTCTGATGGGCCAACATCACCGTTACATCAACTCAATGTCAACTCTCGCTCGGAGAATAAGAATCTCTTGGAATCAAGGACCCTTCGACAAAGTGGAGGATAGGCGTGCCTCCGTATACTGCTCTCTTCGCCCGCTGGCAGAAGCGGGAGTCACGTGGTGAACCGCCAGGTTTTGGAGGTGAAGTGCGCCGACCTGCGACCCTGAACTAGCTCGGGTCACTGGGAGGTCATGCCACCGTCAACCACCACCACGCTGCCGGTCATGAAGCTCGCTTCGTCCGATGCAAGGAAGAGAACGACGTTCGCGATCTCGAGCGGCTCGCCCGGACGTCCAATCGGCTGAAACGAGTCAATCGTGTCGTAGACGTGCTGCAGCCCGCCCAGCATCTCGGCGTGCGCGTAATTGATCGGCGTGTCGACCCAGCCCGGGCAGATAACGTTGCAGCGGATCCCCTTCTTCGCGTAGTCGAGCGCCACGCCCTTGGTCAACATCACGCTGGCGCCCTTCGAGGCCGAGTAGACCGCCAAGAACGGTTCACTCACGATCCCGTTCACGCTCGACACGTTGATGATGGATCCGCCCCCTTGGGTGAGCATGTGGGGGATCACCGCCCGACAGCCGTAGATCTGCCCCTTGACGTTCACGTCCAGGGTCCGGTCGATGGTCTCGTTCGACACCTCGTGGAGGACACCCGGGAGATTGACGCCGGCGTTGTTGACAAGCACGTCGACGCGACCCCACCGGTCGACGGCAGACTGAATCATCATGTCGACGGCCCCGCTGGAGCTCACGTCGACGCCCAAGCCGTACGCAGAGCCGCCCGCGGCATCGATGGAGCGGGCCGTTTCGAAGGCCGTCACCTCGTTCACGTCGGCGCACAGGACTCTGCCGCCCTCTTCGGCCAGTCGAATCGCCGACGCCCGCCCAATGCCTGATCCGGCGCCCGTGACGACGCACACCTTGCCTGTAATTCGATCCGCCATTAGGTTGACGTCCCCTCAGTCGTCCAAGCCCTCAAGTCCGTCATCCTATACACGTCAGCCGCCACCATCATGAGACGAGTGATTCCATTTGCGTGGTCATTTGACTGGCGACGGCTCCGACGATGATCGCAGTCAGTGCCCGGACTCGCCGCCGAAGTTGTCGAGAGGAACATCAACTGTTGGCCCTCAAGGACCTCCGAGCCTCGAGTCACACCACCCGATCTGGCGCTCGAGGTCGCACGCAGCGAGGCCCGACAGGACGTCTGGTCAGCAACGGAACGGTGACGCCCGAAAAGAGACCGACAGGGCAGGCAGGAATCCCATCCGCGTGCATTTCGATTCCTTCTCAAAGCCCTACGGCCCGTCATTAGGCTCAATAGCGATGTAGACATGAAGGGTGGGAGACCCAGGAATCCAGTGCTTCATCGTTGCCGTGAATGGTCCGATGCCCGAGTAGTTCCTCGAGCATCGGACGTCAACCACGGCAACCGCAACTCGCAGGGAGCAGGCGTGCCGTCCATTTCGAACCGTGAGGAGCATCCACTTCACGGTCACTCGACAGCAGGTTCGCTGACACCAGAGAGTGGCCACACGCACTCGACGCCACCACTCGGGCTCACTTCCGCCGAAGTTGCGGCGAGGGTCGAACGCGGTCAGACCAACGACGTCCGCCAGGGCACAAGTCGCCCGGTCGGCGAGATCCTTCGGGCCAACATCCTCACCAGATTCAACCTGATTCTTGGTTCACTCCTCGCAGTCATCTTGGCCGTTGGTCCGATACAGGATGCCCTCTTTGGCGTCGTTCTCGTGGTAAACGCCCTCGTTGGCATCGTCCAAGAACTCCGGGCCAAGCGAACACTCGACAAGCTCGCCATCCTGAACGAGCCGCGAGTGCAGGTCGTCCGAGATGGCGCCACCGAGGAGCTGGCGATGGGAGCGGTCGTGCTCGATGACCTCGTCCGCGTCCGCACGGGCGATCAGATCGTCGCCGACGGCATGGTGCGAGCGACCGATGGACTGCAAATTGATGAATCTCTGCTCACAGGAGAGTCAGAGCCCGTCCAGAAGCGCGTCGGCGACTCGATTCTCTCGGGCAGCTTCGTCGTCGCTGGGTCCTGTAACTACCAGGCCACCGGGGTGGGGCTGGAAGCCTACGCCGCCACCCTGGCGACGGCCGCTCGCCGCTTCAAGTTGACCCGGTCCGAGCTCATGGAGGGCATCAACCGCCTGCTGCGCTACGTGACCTGGGCGATCTTCCCCGTCGCCGGACTGCTGCTATGGAGCCAGCTGCGCTCGAGCGCCAACTGGCGCGATGCGGCGAGTGGCGTCGTGGCGGGGTTGATCGCGATGGTGCCCCAGGGCCTCGTTCTACTGACGAGCATCGCCTTCGCGATCGCGGTCATCACGCTGGCCCGACGCAACGTGCTCATCCAGGAGCTTCCCGCCGTCGAGGGGCTGGCCCGCGTCGACGTCGTCTGCATCGACAAGACCGGAACCTTGACCGACGGCACGATCGTCTTCGATCGGCTCGAAGACCTCGACGGTGGCTTTCCCGTCAAGGACGCTCTCGGGGCGCTCGGCCACGACGATGATTCGAACGCGACGCTCGGCGCCATCGGCGCGGCGTTCGCCAGTCCCCCGCACTGGATCCGGAACGCCTCCGTTCCGTTCAGTTCGGCGCGGAAGTGGAGCGGGGCCTCGTTCACCGGTCACGGCACGGTGATCCTCGGTGCCCCGGAGATGATCGCGGACGCCGACGAAGACAGTGCCGTCCTCGCGAGCGCCGCGAACCTGGCGAAGTCCGGCCTGCGCGTGCTCTTGTTAGCCGGAACCGATGATCCCCTCGTCGAGGAGACATTGCCCCGCGGCCTTCGTCCTCTGGCCTTCGTGCTCTTGAGGGAAAGGGTCAGGCCCGACGCCGCCGAGACGTTGGCCTACTTTCAGCGACAGGGCGTCGCGGTCAAGGTGATCTCGGGTGACAGTCCTCACACGGTGGGCGCCGTCGCCGAACTGGTGGGCGTGCCGCAGGCCGACGATCCCGTGGACGCCCGCGAGCTTCCCGACGATGTGGCAGCCCTCGGCCTCGTGCTTGAGCAGCGCTCCGTCTTCGGACGCGTCACCCCCCAACAGAAGCAGACGATGGTCGTGGCGTTGCAGGCGCGCGGACACACGGTCGCCATGACTGGCGACGGGGTCAACGACGCCCTTGCTCTGAAGGTCGCCGACATCGGCATCGCCATGGGCTCGGGCGCACCGGCGACCCGCGCGGTTGCCCAGGTCGTACTTCTGGATGGCCGGTTCGCCACCCTGCCCGACGTCGTCGCCGAAGGCCGACGCGTCACGGCCAACATCGAACGAGTGTCGAACCTCTTCATCACCAAGACCGTGTGGGCCACGTTCCTGGCGATCGCCGTGGGCGTCGCGCGCTGGCCCTACCCCCTGCTACCGCGGCACCTGACCATCATCGACGCGCTCGCCATCGGCATACCGGCGTTCTTCCTCGCCCTGGGCCCCAACGTGCGGCGGTACCGACCCGGCTTTGTCGACCGGGTCCTGCGATTCGCCATCCCCGCCGGACTAGTCGTCGCCGCATCCACCTTCGCGGCCTTCTGGCTCGCCAGAGCCCACCACCTCTCACTCATCCAGCAGCGAACGTCGGCGACGCTGGTCGGTCTAATGGTCAGCCTGTGCGTCCTCGTGATACTCGCGCTGCCCTTGACGTGGCGCCGAGCGCTGCTCGTCGGTCTCATGATCGTGGGGTTCTTGCTTCTATTCCCGGTCTCTTCGGTTCGCACCTTCTATGCACTCGCGCTCCCTCACCCGGTCCTGGGGACCACGGTCATCATCGGCGTGATTGGCTCAACGCTCCTTGGCGCTGGTTGGATGGCGTCGCGGCACCGCACTCGAGACAAAGCAACCGCCGCTCGGGCCGGGACCGATCGCCCCCTCGAGTGACGGTCCCGCTGAGTTCTTGGTTGGCGCGTCAGGGCCCGCAGAGGATCCCGCCGATGACGGCCGCGATCGGCTGGGCCAAGCGATAGGCGCGCGAAATTCCACCGGACGATCCCCTCCGTGGCGATTCCAGCCGACGAAAGTAAATCTTGAATAAGCAGGAAATCAGATTCTCCTAACGCACTCTAGGTTCGATGAGGTGCAGTCACTTGGTCTCCTTTTACGTCGGTCAGCCTCAATTCGCTCCAGATCAATCTTCGCGTCGAGCAGGATCGCGAGGGTCGTCGCCGTGATCGTCGTCGTTCTGGTGGGCGTCAATTCGATTGTGGATTCGGCCTCGGCAACGTCATCGACCCATCGATCGAGCGCGGGCAGCTCGGCCGGCCCAGCGCGCCTCTCGTCAGTGGTCGCACCGGTCACTCCAGCTCCTCTCGCTCCCTTCCTCACGCCTGCGGTGGCCGGTGAGGGCCAGTGGCGTCCCGCTGGACGTCTCGTCGGTGGTCAGCACACGGTCTACACCACGACCCTGCGACTTCCCGATAATCCGAAGGTGGTGGCGGGTGTGGCATGGATGAACACCAGACTGCTGCGGGCGCGGCTCTACTCGGGCAGCCTGAGCCCTGGTGGTGTGTCCTGGAAGTACACGGCTCCGCTCTCGCCCGCGGCGTCGCGGACGCTGGTCGCCGCCTTCGCAGGTGGCTTCCTCTTGAAGTCCGCCCAAGGCGGCTACTTCAGCGAAGGGCGCCTCGTCGCTCCGCTACGCGCTGGCGCCGCATCGCTGGTCATCTACAAGGATGGCCTCGCGAGAGTTGGCCAGTGGGGCCGTGACGTTGGGATGACCTCAAGCGTCATCGCCGTCCGCCAGAATCTCAAGCTGCTCGTCGACAACGGCCGCCCGGCCCCTGGGCTCAATCCCAACGACACTTCGGTGTGGGGTGCGAGTCTCAACTCGGTAGTCAATACCCCTCGTTCGGGACTCGGCGTCACCGAGACCGGCGCGCTTGTCTACGTGTCTGGTCCAATGAACATCGTCGACCTCGCGAAGACACTCGTTCGGGCAGGCGCGGTGCGTGCCATGGTCCTCGACATGAACCCCCTCTGGCCGGTCTTCGCCACCTATGCACCGACACCGAACAACGCCCCGGCGTCGCCCGCCAATGGCACCGACCTACTGGCGACCATGGTGCAGACACCCGCTCGATTCTTCGAG
>JADGOJ010000072.1 GCA_017883045.1 Acidimicrobiales bacterium | reverse complement strand
GGTGATCTTCATCACCGCAATCTCGGCCATGGTGCGTCGTTCGAGGTTCGGCCTGCAGTTGCTCGCCATTCGTGATGACGAGGACCGGGCGCTGGGACTAGGCGTCAAGGTGGGGGCCGTGAAGCTGACCGGCTTCACGATGTCGGCCTTCACCATGGGCATGGCGGGCGCCGTGTACGCGATGTTCCAGGGACAGATCTACCCCCAGTTCGCCTTCGACCCCATGTTCGACATCAGCATCGCGTTGATGGCGTTCCTCGGTGGACTCGGGACCCTGACCGGGCCGCTGCTCGGCGCGCTGATCCTTGAAGCGAGCCAACAGTACTTGACCGTCTCGTTCTCCAACGGTTCGCTCTACCTGATCCTCTTCGGTGCCCTGTTCCTGATCGTGATCATTTTCATGCCCCAAGGCATCGTGGTCTTCCTGCGTGACCGCCTGACCAAGAAGGCCGAGCGTGAGAAGGCGGCGGTGGCGAGTAACGAGTTGACCATCGCCGGGAGGGCCGCCGGATGACGACACTTCTAAGCGCCCAGGGCATCTCGCGCGCCTTCGGCGGCGTCAAGGCCCTGAATCTCTGCTCACTCGACGTCGAGAAGGGCAGCATCACCGGTCTGATCGGCCCCAATGGTTCCGGCAAGACCACCCTGTTCAACGTGATGACCGGCTACGTGAAGCCCGACGCCGGCAAGGTCTTCTTCGACGGCCAGGACGTGACGAACGCCCGCCCCGACGACGTGTTCGCGCGTGGGATCGGCCGGACCTTTCAACTCACCAGGATCTTCGGGCGGATCTCCGTGCTGGAGAACATGCTGGTCGCGACGCAGCGAGACGAGAGTTGGCTGCGCGGGCTGACCCGCTCCAAGTCGTCCAAGGAAGAAGTGGCCGCCGCGATGGAGTGGCTGGACTTCGTGGGCATCGCCCGGCTCGCCGATCTCCAGGCCGAAGCCCTCTCCTACGGACAGCGCAAGCTGCTGGAGTTGGCGTACGTCTTGGTCGCCGATCCTGACGTCATCTTGCTCGACGAACCGGCGGGTGGCGTCAACCTGACGTTGATCAACCAGATCGCAGAGAAGATCCGCACGTTGAACAAGGACGGAAAGACGTTCTTGATCGTTGAGCACAACATGGAGTTCGTGATGAACCTCTGTGATTCGGTGACGGTGATGCACCAGGGCGCGAACCTCGTCTCGGGGTTGCCCGCCGACATCCGCCGCAACCCACTCGTTCTCGACGCCTACCTGGGTGGGGGCGAAGACGAAGAGGCTTCCGAGGAGGTCGCCCATGGCTGAAACGGCTCCGTACGTGAGCTTCAAGAACGTCGTCGCTGGCTACGGCGGGGGAGACGTCTTGAAGGGCGTCGAGTTCGACGTCCCCCAGGGCGGTGTGACCTGCATCGTCGGGCCCAACGGCTCGGGCAAGTCCACGCTGCTGAAGACGGTGAGTGGTCTCGTGACGCCGCGTCTCGGGGAGATCTGGTTCAAGGGACAGAACCTGGTCGGCCTCACTCCCAGGCAGATCCTGCGGTTGGGTGTCGTCCAGGTCCCGCAGAACCACAGTCTCTTCCGTGAGATGACCGTCAACGAGAACGTCGAGCTCGGTGCCTTCCTCGTCAAGGACAAGAAGGTCATCGCGCAGCGCATGGACGCTGTTCGCGAGATGTTCCCCATTGTCATCGAGCGGGCCAACGACAAGGCGGGCAGCCTCTCCGGGGGACAGCAGCGCTTGGTCGAGTTCGCCCGCTGCCTGATGCTCGAACCCGACCTCGTGGTCCTCGACGAGCCTTCCATGGGCCTGGACCCCAAGACGCTCCGTTCGATGTTCGCCACCATCAAGATGATGAACAACATGGGACGCACGGTGCTGCTCGTGGAGCAGAACGCCCGCCAGGCTCTGAAGATGAGCCACTTCGGCGTGGTGCTGGAGAACGGCAAGGTCCGCCTCTCGGGGAGCGGTACCGACGTGCTGAACAACCCTGAGATCGGCGCGCTCTACCTCGGCGGCTCGATCGAAGAGACGAAGCACGCCAGTTAACTATCCCTACGGGGAATCTCTCGAGAGGACGAATTCATGAGTGGAAGCGACATCAAAATCGGCTGGATCGGCTGTGGACGCATGGGCACGGCGATGGCCAAGCGCCTGGTCGTGGCCGGCCACAACGTGACCGTCACCAACCGCACCCGCGCCAAAGCCGAGGTGCTGGGCGAACTCGGCGCCACCGTGGTCGACCGCCCGAGGGACCTCAGCCACTGCGACATCGTCTTCGTCATGGTTTCGGCCAATGCCGACCTGCTCGAGGTGACGACCGGACCCGAGGGTCTCTTGTCGGACCCGTCGATGGCACCCAAGATCGTCGTCGACTGCTCCACCGTCTCGACCGAGACCTCGGCGACGGTTCGCGCGGCCTGCGCCGCGCGCGGCGCGGAATTCCTCGCGGCGCCGGTGAGCGGCAACCCGAAGGTCGTGTCGTCGGGCCAGTTGACCCTTGCGGTGTCGGGCAAGGTCGACGCGTTCGAAACGGTGCGCCCCTACTTCGACGAACTTGGCAAGGGCGTGACCTACGTGGGCGACGGCGAGGTGGCACGCCTGGTGAAGATCTGTCACAACATGATGCTGGGCATCGTCACCCAGGCCATGGCCGAGATCACCGTGCTCGCCGAGCGCGGCGGCATCAAGCGCAGCGCCTGGCTCGAGTTCCTCAACAACTCGGTGATGGGCTCAACGTTCTCGCGTTACAAGACGCCAGCCTTCGTGAACCTGGACTTCACGCCCACGTTCACCCCGACGCTGCTGCGCAAGGACTTCGACCTCGGCATGCACGCCGCCTACGAACTCGACGTCCCGATGCCGGTCTCGGCGCTGTGCACCGAGATCGTGAAGAGCGCGATCGGCGCGGGATACGTCCACGAGGACTTCGCGGTGCTGCTGCTCGAGGCCGCGCGCGGAGCCGGTCTCGCGATGGAGCCCGAGAACGTCGAGGTCGATGACGGATTGAGTGGGGTCAGGTAATGGCGGAGGGATTCGGACCGACCATCAACACCCCCGGGCACATGGGAGTCGACTTCGAGACGCGCGTCGACTTCGACCGTCTGCGCACCTACCGACTGACCCGCGCGCGTGCCGCCCTCGAGGCGAGCAACCTCGCCGCCGTCTTGCTGTTCGACTTCTACAACATCCGCTACGTGTCGGGCACGTGGGTCGGCGGCGCCCTCGGCGACAAGATGACCCGCTACTGCCTGTTGACGCGCACCGGCGAGCCGATCGTCTGGGACTTCGGTTCGGCGGCGCGTCACCACAAGCTCTTCGCCCCGTGGCTCGAGCCCGACAACTGCCGCGCCGGGATGCTCGGGCTTCGCGGGGCCATCGCGCCGCGCGCCGGGCTCTTCGAGTCTGCGGTGAAGGAGATCGTCGGGATCCTCGACGACCAGGGTCTGACCGGCCAGCCGATCGGCATCGACATCATCGAGCTGCCGTTCCTGTTCGAGATGCAAAAGGCCGGGGTCGAGATCCACGACGCCCAGCAACTGATGCTCGACGCGCGCCAGATCAAGTCCCAGGACGAGCTGATGCTGCTCTCCCAGGCCGCCGCCATGGTCGACGGTGTCTACCAGGACATCTTCGAGGCGCTGAAGCCCGGGATCCGCGAGAACGAGATCGTGGCGCTCGCGAACAAGCGCCTCTACGAGATGGGTTCGGACCAGGTCGAGGCGATCAACGCCGTCTCGGGCGAGCGGTGCAACCCGCACCCCCACAATTTCACCGACCGCATCATCCGTCCCGGCGAGCAGGCGTTCTTCGACATCATCCACTCGTTCAACGGGTACCGCACCTGCTACTACCGCACCATGTCGGTCGGCAGTTCGACCGCGGTCCAGCGCGACGCCTACACCAAGGCCCGCGAATGGATGGACCGGGCCATTGAGCTCGTGCGTCCGGGCATCGGCACCGACGAGATCGCGATGGCCTGGCCCAAGGCGACCGAGTTCGGATTCGCCGACGAGATGGCCGCGTTCGGGCTGCAGTTCGGCCACGGGCTGGGCCTGGGGCTGCACGAGCGTCCGGTCATCAGCCGGCTCAACAGCCTCACCGACCCGATCGAGCTGCAAGCCGGCATGGTGTTCGCGCTCGAGACGTACTGCCCCGGCGCCGACGGCGTCGCGGCCGCCCGCATCGAAGAGGAGATCGTTGTCACCGATGACGGCCCGACAATCCTTACGCGGTTCCCCGCGCAAGAGTTGATGGTCGCCAACAAGTACTAGGAGAGTCCATGACCAGCACCAAGACCGCACCAACCACCATCGACCTCACGGCGAAGCTCGACCTGTACCGCTGTCAGGTGGCCCTGCGCAAGTTCGAGCAGCGCGCCTACGACCTGTTCCTCGAGAACTTCGTCAAGGGTACGAGCCACCTGTCCATCGGCCAGGAGGCCATCGCCGCCGGTTTCGCCGCCGCGATGAAGAAGACCGACTGGACCTTCGCGACGTACCGCGGCCACGCGCACACGCTCGCGCGCGGCGTGCCCATGACGCCGGTGCTCGCCGAGCTGCTCGGGCGCACCAACGGCCTGATGGCCGGCAAGGGCGGCTCGATGCACCTCACCAGCGTCGAGCACGGCGTGATGGGCTCGTACGCGATCATCGGCGCCCACCTGCCGATCGCCTGCGGGGCGGCGTGGAGCGCGCAGTACCGCGGCACCGACCAGGTCGCGGTCTGCTTCTTCGGCGACGGATCGGTGAACATCGGGGCGTTCCACGAGGCCCTGAACTTCGCCGCCATCTGGAAGCTACCGGTCGTCTTCGTGTGCGAGAACAACCTCTGGATGGAGTACACCCGCACGTCCGAGGTCACCGCGGTGGCGAACCCCGCCGCCGACCGGGCCGCCGCCTACGGGCTCGAGAGCATCATCGTCGACGGGAACGACGCCGACGCGGTCTTCGCCGTCGCCTCGACCGCCATCGCGCGCGCCCGAGCCGGCGAGGGCCCGAGCCTGATCGAGGCCACGACCTACCGCCACGGCGGGCACTCGCGGGCCGACCCGGGCAAGTACCGCCCCGAAGCCGAGGTCGCCGAGTGGCTGGCCAAGGACCCGATCCCGCGCTACCGTGCGCGGCTGCTCGAAGAGGGCGCGAGCGAAGAGCAGTTGACGACGATCGAGACCGAGGTGGCGGCTGAGGTCGAGGTCGCGACCGAAGAAGCGAAGGCCGGCGGCATTCCCGGAGAGGACCTGTTGATGAAGGACGTATGGGCAGATGGAGGATCATCATGGCGCAATTGACATTTCGTGAGGCGATTGCGAGGGGCATCGCGCAAGAGATGCGCCTCGACGAGTCGATCGTGTTCCTCGGAGAGGACATCGGCGCGGCCGGTGGCGTGTTCAAGGGAACGGTAGGGCTGTTAGAGGAGTTCGGCGGCGTTCGCGTGCGCGACACCCCGATCAG
Organism: Acidimicrobiales bacterium; assembly: GCA_017883045.1. GTDB lineage: Bacteria > Actinomycetota > Acidimicrobiia > Acidimicrobiales > RAAP-2 > RAAP-2. The sequence goes on along the minus strand of JADGOJ010000072.1, from coordinate 5,533 downwards.
CGAGCAGGCCATCCTGGGCGCGGCCATGGGCGCGGCGATGACGGGGCTTCGTCCCATCGCCGAGATCATGTTCGCCGACTTCTTCGCGGTCTGTTGGGACATCGTGGTCAACGAGATCGCCAAGAGCCGCTACATGACCAACGGCCAGATGACCTTCCCGCTGGTGATCCGCTCGGGCAACGGTGGCGGACTGCGCTTCGGGGCCCAGCACTCCCAGAGCGTCGAGAACTGGGCGATGATGGTGCCCGGCCTGAAGGTCGTGGTGCCCTCGAACGCGCTCGACGTCATTGGCTTGATGGCGGCGTCGATCCGCGACAACGACCCGGTCATCTTCCTCGAGGAGAAGGCGCTGTACTCGTCGAAGATGGACGTGCCCGACGGTGAGATCGTCGACAAGCTCGGCTCGGCGAAGGTCCTGCGCCAGGGTGGCGACGCCACGCTGGTGGCCCTCGGCAACATGGTGCCCAAGGCCCTGGCGGCGGCCGACGAGCTCGCGAGCTCCGGGATCGACTGCACGGTGGTGGACGTTCGCTCGCTCGTCCCGCTCGACACCGCGACGATCCTGCGAGAGGTCGCGGCGACCGGACGGATGTTCACGATCGAAGAGAACCCCCGGCTGTGCGGTTGGGGCGGGGAGATCTCCTCGATCGTCAGCGAAGAGGCCTTCTACGACCTCGACGGTCCGATCGTGCGCATCACGACGCCCCACATCCCGCTGCCCGCGGCCGACGCCCTCGAGGACATGGCGATTCCCTCGGTAGAGAGGATCGCCACGACGGTGTCGAAGTCGATGAACTCCTGACGACACCGCATCGTCGCGGCTCCACGTACCTGCGTTGCGACGAACCGAGCCGACAGTCCAGCGCAGTGCAGGAGACTGGCTAGAACCGCGCACTGAGATCGGGTCGTAAGGGTGTGTGTGAATAGTGGGCAGACTCAGGAATTGGAGCGGTTCGCCGACCGAATCCGGCTGAGGGTGGTCAAGATGGTCGCCCTCACCGGTTCGGCTACCCGGGCCAGGCTCTGTCCCTGACCGAGTTGTTCGTCACCCCTGCAGGGACTGAGACAAGTTGGTCTGGCCGCCAAGCCACCACATCATCGGCCTCTTCGCTGCGGCACCGGACTTGGAAATCCTTTCCGAGACCGACCCGTCCACGTGCGGCCAAGACTGATGCCGTCCTGACGGCATGCTTCGCAGATTCTGCGTAGAGGAAGTGTCGGCGCGACACCGGATTGACCGACTTCTTCCAAGCGACCCGAGTCGGACAATCAGTGTCTTTCAACGGGAGCTTGTTCTCTTGGCGACCATTGTGCGGTCGTGAAGGTTCGAGATCTCATACGAGAGTTGGAGCTGGACGGCTGGTACTTCGTGCGTCAGACCGGTAGTCACCGCCACTTTCGTCACCCATCGAAACGCGGATCAGTCTGCGTGTCAGGCGGTTTGGGCAAGGAGATGCCAAAGGGAACTCTCGGTAACATCATTAGGCAGGCCGGTCTCGAAAGGAAGGCACGATGACAGAGTTCACCATCATCATCGAAGACGCGGGTACGAATTTCGCCGCCTACGCACCGGATGTGCCAGGCTGCGTCGCTGCCGCTGACACGGTGGAGGAAGTGACGGCATTGCTGCGCGAGGCGATTGCTCAGCACATCGAACTACTTCGAGAAATGGGTGAGGAGATCCCCGTCCCGAGTTCTCACTCCGCCGTTATCCAAGTTGCCTCGTAGTCAGTCGCTTTCTACCAAAGTTCGGCAGACGAAGGCATTCCGGAGTTCGAATCTGAAGTACGGGAGAATTGGGACGCCTCCAGATTGCGGGCAAGATCTTCCGACGCGCCACAGGTTCAGTCGGACGGGCCACGCGGAGATGAAATGAACTGCATCGCAGGCGGTCCTACCGATCATCGGTGCGACGCTTGCACGCCACGTGAGTCCGAATCGTTCAAGAAGATTCGCCCTCGCGCGTCCTCAAATTGAATCGGTGCACTGTCGTCTGACGATCAACGAGTGTTCACGGTGAGTCATGCTGACGTAGTGGTAGTGGTCACGCGTCAGATGGTCGCGCCGAAAATCGACCGCCGGACCCGCCAGATAGTCTTAAGTCTTTCAGCGACGAGAGGGCGCGAAGTGTCTCGATCCAAGTCCAGTTCTGAGAACGAACTCTGGCAGAGGTCACTCGTGAGGCCGGGCGACATCCTCCTGGCGGCAGAAGAGATCGCCCTCCAAATCCAAGAACTCATAGTCTCCCAGGACTTGCCCGAAGGATTGCGGCTACCGTCAGAGCGCGATCTGGCAGAGATGATGTTCACCAGCCGGCCGACAGTGAGCCAAGCCATCCGGATACTGGTCGTCAAGGGGCTGGTGGAGTCGCGCCGGGGCTCGGGCGCGTACGTCAGGCGACGGCCTGAAGCGAGCCTCGCGGCGTCGGTGAACCTGATGCTGGACCTCAATCAGGAGTCGGTGTGGCACCTCGGCGACTTGCGTCTCTGGCTCGAGACAACGGGGGTCGACGAGGCCATCGAACACAGCACCGAAGACGAGGTGACCGCCGGCGAGACTGCCCTGGTGCGGCTGCGCGAGAGCACGGGGGCGACGGCCAGTTGGATGAGCGCCGACACCCAATTCCATGCCACGATCGTCCGCGCTTCCCACAACCCGTATCTGTCCTCCATCTTCGAGAGCGTGCACACCACACTGATCAACTACGAGTACCGCGCATGGATCGCCAATGGCACGGTCCCGAAGTGGCTCGGTCGCAGCCAGGCCGAGGCCTTGACGTCCCTGCACGAGCCGATCCTCAAGGCGGTCAAGGACCGCGACGTTGAAGCGGGCCGCGTCGCGGTGCTCCATCATCACCGCGCCATGGCCCAGCACTTGGCAGCGAGCCATTCCGCCTAGAGGTACTCGTCAGCCAGGTCTCGATTCCGCTGGCGTTCTGGGCTCGTGGGGCCGGTCGGTGGCGCAGTCACCAGCCGATACGTACACTGTCCGGATGCCGACCCGCCAACGTGACGAAGCCTCCGCGGCAGGGTCCTTCGGCGAGTTGACCAGGCTTGGCTACCATCAGATTTGACTGGCATAGCCACTATGTGATGTAGTGGCTGAGCTACTACCGTAGGGGGTCTCGTGATTGCTGGGCAGACGAGGGAACTGGAGCGGTTCGCCGACCGAATCCGGCTGAGGGCGGTCAAGATGGTCGCCCCTCACGGGTTTGGCTACCTGGGCCAGGCTCTTTCCTCGGCCGAGTTGTTCGCTGCGCTCTTTTCGGGACCCTATCGCCGGGACCGAGACAAACTGGTCTGTTCGCCGGGCCACTACATCATCAGCGCCTACGCGGCGGCACCGGACCTGGGAATCCTCTCCGAGACCGACCTGTCCACCTACGGCCAAGACGGTTCGTCCTTCGAGGCGGTCGGGACGGAACGTTCGCCGGTGGTGGACCTGACGTGCGGATCTCTCGGCCAGGGGCTGTCGGGCGCGGTCGGTTTCGCGTTGTCGGCCCAACTTCGAGAAAACCTTGACTCGCGGGTGTTCGCGCTGATCAGTGACGGCGAGTTGGAGGAGGGACAGGTGTGGGAAGCGGCCATGTTCGCCGCACACCGCAAGATGGGGAACCTGATCGTGCTGCTGGATGCCAACGACTCGCAGGTTGATGGCCCGGTCTCGTCGATCACCACCATCGAGCCAATCGCCGCCAAATGGGAGAGCTTCGGATGGGCGGCGTTCGAGGTCGACGGGCATGACGCCGACGCCGTCAACCATGCGCTCGAGCTGGCGGTCGGCGAGTCTCGACCGAGTGTCGTCATCGCACGCACCTCCACCGTCCATGGTCTTTCGTGTCTGCCCGAAGGGGCCGACGGCCACTTCATCAAGATCTCACCCGAACTCGTCGACGCGGCCATCGCGGAACTGGAGGCCCGACTTGCTTAACGCCCCTCCCTATCCCACGGTCTTGAAGCCCTACGGGCGCGCGCTGGTCGACCTCGCCCTCGAGCGCGAGGAGATCCTCTGTCTCTCGGGCGACCTCACCCGCCAAACCGAGGTCGACCTGTTCCAGGACGAGATCCCGTCTCGCTTCATCAACGCGGGCATGGCTGAGGCGAACATGATGAGCATGGCCGGGGCGCTCGCGAGATGTGGGCACATCCCGTTCGTGCACACGTTCGGCGTCTTCGCCACTCGCCGTCCCTTCGACCAGATCGTCAACTCGGTCGCCTACCCGAACCTGCCGGTGAGGATCGTCGGCTTCATGCCCGGGATCTCCAGCCCGGGCGGACCCAGCCACCAGGCAATCGAGGACGTCGCGATCATGCGGTCGCTTCCCAACATGACGGTCATCGACGTCGCGGACGCGGTCGAGATTCGCCAGGCGGTCCGGGCCATCGTTGATCTGCCGGGGCCGGTCTACCTTCGCCTCAAGCGCGGCGAGATCCCGGTCATCTTCGGTGATGACCACGAGTTCTCACTGAGCCGCGCCCAGGTCCTGCACGATGGCGACGACGTGGCCCTGGTCGCCAGCGGGATGATGCTCTCCTCATCGCTCGCGGCAGCGGCGACGCTCGAGGCGGCCGGCGTCAGTACCAGCATCGTGAACGTCCCGGTGATCAAGCCCATCGACGCCGCCACGATCATCCGGGCCGCCTCGGGCGCCAAAGCGGTCGTCACGGCGGAGAACCACACGATCGTCGGGGGTCTCGGCTCGGCGGTGGCCGAAGTCCTCGCCGAAGCGGGACTCGGTCGCCGACTTCGTCGCGTGGGACTGCGCGACACCTTCGCCGAGGGCGCACAGAGCGCCGCGTGGCTCTTTCGCAAGTACGGCCTCGGCACCCAGGACATCATCGACAGTGCCTGGGAGGCGCTCGGTCGCACCGGTCCGGCCCCTCAGGCTCCGGTGCTGGTCACCCCGTTGGGCGAGTACTCGCCGGTCTAGAGCGGAAGAGCGTCTCCAAGGAAAGGTAATGAAGCATCTCAGATGAAGGATGACACCGTGTCTTCAATCGAACCCGGAACCGCCACAATTGGCTGGCTCGGCACCGGCCGGATGGGCGCCGCCATGGCGGGGCGCCTCGTGCAAGCTGGCCGTGAGGTGACCGTATGGAATCGAACCAGGTCCAAGACCGACGACCTCAGGGCCGCGGGCGCCCTCGTCGCCGACACCATTGCCGACCTCGCCTCCACCGACGTCGTCTTCATCATGGTCTCGACCCCCAGTGATCTCGAGGAAGTCGTCACGGGGACAGGGGGACTGCTGACCGCGAACGCGCGTCCGAAGGTCATTGTCTCGTGCTCGACGGTGGACGTGGCGACGTCCTCGCGAATTCGCGAAGCCGCCAACGCAATGGACGTGCAGTTCCTCGCCTCTCCCATCAGTGGAAACGCTCACGTGGTCGCCGAGGGCGGCTCGACACTGGTCGTCTCGGGGCCGCGCGACACATACGACCTCGTGGCTCCTCTGTTGGACACCATCGCCAAGGCGTCGGTGTGGGTGGGAGAGGGCGAAGAGGCGCTCCTGGTGAAGATCTGCCACAACCTC